>DASUWA010000024.1 GCA_036378675.1 Acidimicrobiales bacterium | reverse complement strand
CGCTACCTCCTGCTCAGCCGACTGTTCGACCGGCCGCTTCTTGGCCACATCATCCAGTGTTGCAGTCATCTCCAGCCTTTCTCGCCGAGCTATCAGCTCAGCGTGTCAAGCCAGAAACACCGTTTGGTGGACAGTCCCGCGACGTCCGCGGTTTGGGCATCGGTGATGATTGGTACCCGATTAGTCCCGATGGTTCAAAGATCCAGAAGCCTTCCGGCAAGGCCGGGTAGCGGGGAGTCATTAGCCGCTTGTGTGGTGATACTGAAGGCTCCGCGGCCGTCCGAGCCGACAGGACCGGCCTAGGCGCAGCCACGCACGGCCGTTTTCAGCGCGGCATCGAACTGTTGAAGCGTCGGGGAGCTGGGGTCTGAGCTCTGCTCGGCGTCCTGAAGTGCCTGAGGTCCGATCGCCGTCAAGACCTGGTCGGAGCTGCAGATGGCCGCAGGTGTAGCGAGATGGCCGTCGGTGATCAGCTGGTAGATGAGAGCGGATCTAACAGCTAGCGACTCGTACGGATCGTGAGCTATTGGTGCCGGCTTCCAAGCCGCACCGGGATCGCAGCTCTGGAAATCGACGGTGCTTCCCGTTTGGCTCACCGACGCCGACGGAAGATGCTTGGCCCACGCATTTCCCGCTTCGGCTAGTGATGCGGCCGAGTCGGGGGTGTCGTTGAGGACAGCCATCTCGACGCACACCTGTCCGTTCTGTCTGTACGGAACCATCTGATCCCGCGTCCATCCTTGAACTGCGGACCACGCCTGATCGAACCCGATCTGGTCGCCGAGCATCTCGACAAGCGTCACCTCGCCGAGCCCCGATGCCGGCGCAATCCGGGTAGCGCCCCTCGGCAGGGGTGGAACCGCGACAGAAGGTGGTGCGGCGCCGGCCACGTATGAGCCGGGATCGACGATCTGACCGTCGAGGGTCGGGGGATTCCGGAACGCCGCGTCGACCTCGGAGTTTCCTCCCTTGGCTACGAGAGCGGCGACGAAGGTCGGCCCGAAATCGTAAGGAAACTGTGCCTGGTCGATCAGGAACTTCGGGATGCGATCTTGTGCCGCCTGGCTCTTGGTCTGATCGGATCCCTGACTCTGCTCTTGCGTTAGAAGGTCCTGGTCCGACTGAGAGAGGCTTTGCTCGTATGCGTTCTGCACCCGAACCGCGTCGCCCTCGATCAGCGCGGTTACCGCCGAGTCGTCATCGGCGTGCCCGCTCTTCATACCTTCGAGGTTGAAGTACTGAGCTTGCAGAGCGTGGGTCAGTTCGTGTGCCAGCACGCTCCGCACGTAAGGGGTGAGCTGATCACCGCGAACATAGACCGCGCGGTCGGTGTTTGCGTACTCGCCGACAATGTCGGCCTGCGCGAACTGTTGAGCCGACTTGGCCAGATCGACGTTGCCCGAGGCGACTCCCAAGGCTCGCATCGAGTCGAAGACCGATTGCGCGTCCTGGGCCCGCTTCGGATCCGGCGGGTTCTCCTTAGCAATGAGCGCGTCGAATTTGTACGGGGCCAAGAAATTCACCTTGACCGGGTGCTTCCATGTCAGCCCACGTCGAGCTTGCACGAATTGTGCGATGGGCGCGACCCGCGGGTCCCACGCTGCTGGATATGTGGGTCCCCCTGCCGACCGCTTGATGACGACTCCCGCTCCCGCGAGAGCGATAAGCGCCAAGCAGCCAACGAGCGCGAATACCAGGCGCCCTCTGCGGCCCATGCGTCCTCGGTTCGGGTCTGGCTGCCAGTAGGGACCGGGAGGTGGCGGGCCTCCCCATGCCGGCGGCTGGGAAGCCCAAGCCGGCGGAGTGGGCTGCCACGCCGGTGGCGGGGGAGCTGTCTGCCAGCTTTGCGGGGCAGGCGCGGTTTCCCAAGCCGGAGCGGTGTCGGAAGACGGCGCGGTCGGCACAACGGCATCGAGCGCAACCGGTCGCTGGGATGGCTTTGGAGGTGTCGCCTTAGGCGCGGCTTGCGCACGAAAGTCGCTCAGGAACCCGAGCAAGAGCTGCGGACTAACCGCACTGTTGTCGCCGCAGCTTCCAACCTCGTGCGATCCGCCGCACTCGCACATCATGAGATAGATGATCGGGTCGCCGATCCTTAGGCTTGAGAACGAACCTCCGGCAACGTCATAGACACCGGCACCCTCGGCGTCATCGCAACTCTTCCAGCACTGCAGAACTCCAGAATATTGGTCGAGGTCGACTGGAGCGGATCGTCGCCGAGCGCGACCAGCACCCGCTTCGGACTGGGCCACGTGACTAGCTGAAGAGCTGGGCGGATGACCTCGACGCCGGGTTAGCCTTCGAATGTCGGACGAAAGTGCACTACGGGGGAACTGGAATGCCAACGACAGAGGTCAACGGCCACAAGATCTACTACGAGGACTCCGGTGGCCCAGGTACACCGGTCATCTTCAGTCACGGGTTTCTTATGGACCACGAGATGTTCGCTCCGCAGGTTCAAGAGCTGTCGGACGAGTTCAGGTGCATCACGTGGGACGAGCGCGGATTCGGGCAGACCCGGGTGTCGGCACCGTTCTCCTACTACGACTCGGCCGCCGACTGCCTGGGAATCCTCGACCACCTCGGAATCGAGAGTGCCGTTCTCGCCGGGATGTCGCAGGGAGGCTTCCTCTCGCTACGGGCTGCTCTAACTGCACCGAACCGGGTCAAGGCCCTCGTGCTGATCGACACAGAGGCGGGGGTGGAAGATCCGGCGGCCCGGTCGGGGTACGACGCCATGCAGGACGAGTGGATGGCCAACGGCCCGGCCAACGTCCAAGAGGTGGTCGCCGGCCTCATCCTCGGAGGCGGGGTGGATCCGAACCCGTGGTATAAGAAGTGGGCCGACCTGCCCAGAGACGGGTTTCTGTTCGCCTACGGATGCCTTGTTGCACGCGATGACATCAGCCCGCGCTTGGGAGAGATCACCTGCCCGGCGATCATCTTTCACGGGGACGGCGACAAGGCGATCGGGATGGACCGGGCCGAGGCTTTGCGCGACGGCCTGGCCAACTGCCAGGAGATTGTCGTCGTCAAAGGGGCGGCACACGCCGGCAACCTGAGCCATCCCGACCAGGTAAACCAGCCGCTGCGCGAGTTCCTCCGGAAGTACGCCTGATCAGCTGGGCCGGGTGATCCCGACCATTCCGACAACTTCGCCGCGCTCCAAGAGCGGCTTCAGCGTTACCGAAACCCCGACGGTCGAACCGTTCTTCGTTCGCCGCTGGCCTGCGTAAACCGCGCTTCCTCCCTCGCTCACCCTCCGCATGAGGTCGAGGAACTCCGGATCCCGCTCGTCGGCCGGGTTCAGGAGCAGCAGCCCGATCCTCTTGCCGCACGCCTCATGCGCGGTGTAGCCGTAAAGCCGTTCGGCGCCTTTGCTCCACGTGGTGACGATGCCGTCCAGGGTGAACGCGACGACAGCCTGATCCTCGGCGTCGAGCAGTGCCGATAGCAGGGAAGCCTTCTCTTCGAATCGGGCGTGCTCGGACACGTCCTGGACGAGGGCGGTGTAGCCGCGGACCTCTCCGGCCTCGGTGGCGGTGATCCTCAACTCGACCAGAAACTCGGTGCCGTCGGATTTCAGCGCGGTCAAACGAACCGGGTGGCCCAGGAGCCGGGGCTTACCTCCAGCGGCCAGGCGCCGCAGCGCCGCTACCTGCGCCGCCCTTTGAGGCTCCGGAACGAGCATGGTCAGGCTTCGACCCAGGACCTCCTCGGGGGTGTACCCGAACATCCAGGCGGCAGCACGATTCCAGGTGGTGATCGTCCCGGAGAGGTCGGCGCCGATGATCCCATCCTGGATCGAGTCGGTCAGCGACCTGAGCCGCGCCTCGGAAAGCCGCATAGCCTCGTTGGCCGCGCGACGCTGGTCGACGTCCTCGATCTGCGAGATGAAGTATGCGGGGCTTCCGTCAGGATCGTGCACGAGAGAGACGGTTAGGTTGATCCATACCTGTGTGCCGTCCGGACGCAAGTACCGCTTCTCCATCCGGTAGTTCGGTATGTCCCCGGCGATGAGCGCCTGGACGAGCGCGAGATCAGCGTCGAGATCATCCGGATGAGTTATGTCCTGGAACGTCAGGGTGTTCAGGTCGGCCGCGCTATATCCAACTATGCGGCACAGCGCATCGTTCACCTGCAGGAACGCCCCGTCCAGCGCCACGATTGCGCACCCGATCGGGGCGTTGGTGAAAGCGACTTCCCAGGCCTCGCTGGTCCAGTCCGGCGTGGGCCGCCCGCCGCTCATTCGCTGCTCCTCGTGTACGAGCCGTATGACCGGCGTGGCGGCTCCGGCGACGAGAGCAGAGCGGAGATGCGCTGCCGGGAGACACCGAACGAGGCGGCGATCTCCTCGATCGTCATGCCTTCCGAGCGGAGAGCCCTGGCGTGCGCACGCCGGAACCTTGCCGACGCTTCGTGCAGCTCCTCGATGCTGGCGGTGAGCAACTCGACGATCAGCGGCCTCTTTTCGCCGGCGACGACCTTGGCCCATCCGAGGCCGGCTTCCCGCAAGGTCCGCAGGTAGCGGGCCCGCTCGAGGATCTGCTCACTGCGCCTGACGTTGGCGTCAAGGACGTAGATGAGTTCCGCCAAAGCGCTCAGGGCCTCGTCGCGCTGGTCGCTTCTCACATCTTCATGTATCGGCACCATCTTCGGAAAGTGACTGTAATTGACCCAGCGGTAGCGTCGACCCTTACCGGCAATCATTGATTGCCTCGGACAAAAATGGGCAATTCGCCTAAGGGGTCGGATGCCTCGCCGGAGCGCTGACAATGACCATTGACCTACTGGGTTTCACCTACCCGGCTGGGAGCCGGAACCTGATGGTCGTACCCCGACCTTGTACCGCGGCGAGCTCGACGGTGCCACCGTGCGGGCTAATTCGCTAATTAATTATTTAATTATCGCCTCGACGATCGACAGTCCGAGTCCGGCGCTCAGGAGGCCGCCGCCACCTCAATGGGAGCCGGGTTGGAAAAGACCATGGCGTCGTCGTCGATGCCCTTGAGCTTCAAGGCTCGGTAGTCCCGAAGGTAGCTCTGGTACACCTGCCAGGGATACCTAGAGCCCTGTTTCGGGAAGCGATCGGCTGACCTCAAGACATAGCCGGACGTCAGGTTCAGCAGAGGTTTCGCGACGACCGAAGGATCACGGTTGACCGGGGTGCACTGGCGCATACCCGTGGAGTGCATCCGGTTCAGCAGTCGGGTTACGTACTGGCAGGTGAGGTCGCACTTGAGCGTCCACGACGCGTTCGTGTAGCCGATCGCCATCGCGATGTTGGGCACCCCCTCCAGCATCATGCCCTTGTAAGCCAGCTTCTTCGAAACGTCGACCTTCTCCGAATCCACGATCAGCTCGACGCCGCCGAGGAACAGTAGCTCGAGGCCCGTTGCGGTGATGATGATGTCGGCCTCGACCTCCTTGCCAGATACAAGGCGGATGCCGTTCTCGGTGAATGTTTCGACCTGGTCCGTGAGCATCGAAACTTTTCCGTCACTGATCGCCTCGAACAGATCGCCGTCCGGAACCAGGCAGAAGCGCTGATCCCACGGGTTGTAACGCGGGGTGAAGTGGGTGTCGATGTCGAACCCAGGAGGAAGGGACGCCTCGAGCTGCTTACGCAGGAGCTTCTTCACGAGCTCCGGACGATGGCGGCTCAGCTGGAAGAAACCTTGGGTCAGAAGCGCTTTCATCCACCTGACGGCCGGACCGGAGACCTTTGAGGGCAGCACCCTCCGCAGCCAGTTGGCAATCGGGTCCTTCGCGGGAAGCGACGTTATGTAACTCGGCGACCGCTGAAGCATCGTGACATGACTGGCAAGTTCGGCCATCGAAGGAACCAGGGTCACCGCCGTGGCGCCGCTGCCGATGACGACGATGCGCTTCCCCGAGTAGTCGAGCTGTTCCGGCCAGGCTTGCGGGTGGATGATCGTCCCCTGAAAACGATCCATCCCCTCGAACGCAGGCAGATAGCCCTTGTCGTAGCGGTAGTAGCCGGAACACGAAAAGATGAATCCGCAAGTGAGCTCCACACTTTCACCGGTGCGCACGTTCTCGGCCGTTACGCACCACAGGGCTTCCTCGCTGGACCATTCGGCGCGTACGACCCGGTGGCCGAATCGAATGCGTTCGTCTATCGCTTCGGCTGCCGCGGTGTCCTTGATGTACTGAAGGATCGAGTCCCCGTCGGCGATACTTTTTTCCCCGTCCCATGGCCGGAACGAGTAGCCCAGGGTGAACATGTCCGAATCGGATCGGATGCCCGGATAGCGGAACAGATCCCAGGTCCCGCCGATGGAGTCGCGCGCCTCGAAGATGGCGTAGCTGGCCCACGGGCACTCGGACTGGAGATAGTGGCCGGCGCCTATTCCCGACAGGCCGGCGCCGATGACGAGAACGTCGAGATGCTCCATGGAAGTGGTTCCGCTCACGCGGC
This sequence comes from Acidimicrobiales bacterium, assembly GCA_036378675.1. Taxonomy (NCBI): domain Bacteria; kingdom Bacillati; phylum Actinomycetota; class Acidimicrobiia; order Acidimicrobiales; species Acidimicrobiales bacterium. The sequence goes on along the minus strand of DASUWA010000024.1, from coordinate 86,922 downwards.
CGCGTTGAAGAGCTTGTCGTTGAGGGTCCCATTGTCGCCGAAGAGCGCCTCCCGCCATCTCGCAACCAGCTCGTCGGTATCGCGATCGTCGGGATGGAAGTCAGGACGGTCGTAGTCCTTCAGCTGGTTCCATAGCTCACGGCTCACCAGCGGCGACCGGCGGAAACTGCGCAGGCTCTTGAAGACGACCCTGGGCTTGTATGCCTCCCGGTCTCGCAGGAGCGAGGACAGGATCTGAATGGTCATGCCGAGAACGAACCCGATCCGGATGAAGCGCATCGTCCAGACCCGTACGCGCTCGCTGCCGCCGACCGCCTTGAAGACGTCGAAGGCCACTGCCTTGTGCTCCGACTCCTCGAGCGCGTGCCAGACGAACAGGTCGCGAACGGCCGGGTGCCCGAAGTGCCCCCTGACCTCTTCGTTGGTTAGCACGAGCTCGGCGAGCGTGGCGGTGAAGTGCTCGAGGGCGGCAGTTGCGGCGAGGTTGGTGATCGGGGGGGCGAAACGGGTGCGAAGTTCCAAGCCCTTCCGGGTGAGCCACTCCACCTCTTTGGTTGGATACCCGAGCTCGGACAGCCTCTCGTTGAAGGCGCGATGCTCACGGCCGTGAACCGACTCCTGGCCGATGAACCCGGCAACCTGGCGCTTGAGGTTCGGATCGGTGATCTGGTCCCGGTAGTGCCGGACGGAGCGGACGAAGAAATCCTCGCCGTCTGGGAACACCGACGACAGGGCCGAACCCACGTGGCTGAGGATCAGGTCTCCGTCCTCGGCGAAATGCCGGGGGACCTCTCCGAACGATTCCTCGAACGCCATCCTCCGGGTGGGGACCGAGCGCCCGGCGTTGCTGGTCTGAACGGGGGGCTGTGCGGTTTGAGCGGTCATCTTTTTCTCCTCCCCAGCGCCTATACCACCAGGGTAGAGGATTTGAGTATTTCCTTCAAGTTCTCAAATCTGTTATTCTCGTCACATGGCGACAGTTGAAGCCGCCGACAGCAGACCCGCTGGCAGGCGGGACGGGGCCAGCAAGGGGGAACAGACCCGCCAGGCCATCCTCGAGGCGGCCATAGCCCGGTTCGGCCGGGAGGGCTTCCGCACCACAGCGGTGGCCGACATCGCCAGAGACGCATCGGTCGGCGGATCCCTCGTCTACGCCTACTTTCCGAACAAGGAGGCGCTGTTCCTTGCTGCGGTGGACGAGGATGCGGCCGCGGTGATCCACGACGGCGTGGACAGCCTTGTTGCCGAAGGCGACATCAACGAGTGGCGGCGGAAACTGATCTTCACCCTGCTCGCCTCGCTCGAACATCATCCCCTAGCGCGCCGGCTGCTCGCGGGTCTCGAGCCCGAGGTCACCATCCGCGTGCTCGAGACGCCCGCCCTTGCCGAACTGCGCAAGGCGAGCGCCGAGCGTCTTCGGTCCGAGCAGGCGAGGGGAACGATCCGGCCTGACATCGACCCGGTCGCCGTCGCGAACGGCCTTGTGGCGATCACGTTGTCTCTTTTGATGTCGGTCGTGCAGATCGGGATAGGTGCTGCCGAGCTTTACGCCGACGATGTCGCCGCTGTCTTGCAGGCTGCGCTTGAAGTATCAGCCCAGCATCTGCCGCACGACGCTCGCAATATCGAGTCCCCATTGACGGACCTGAGGTGCCGGTAGGTAGGCAGTCCCGTTGGCCGTGTGATCTTCGGTCGGTATGGCGATCCACCTCTGATGACCGGTGGGATCGATGAAGTACAGCGTGTCAGAGTGGACCACGTCGACGTTGGGATTGGGTGCCTGCACCGCGACGCCGTACTTCTTCCACGCACCTTGGAGTTGATCCACCGAACCGGTCAGGAAGTGCCACTCGGGCAACTGGTTCAGGCCCTGTTCGTCTGTGAAAGCTGCAACGTCGGACTGAGCGAGATGGAAGGGATTAACGTTCACACCGACGAACGCAACGTTCGAGACCGCGGAGCCCAGCTCCCGGTGTGCGACGACGAACTCCTGCGAGATGATCGGGCAGATGTCGGTGCAGTGCGAATCCATGAACTCGAGCACGATAACTTTGCCCTGCTGCTCGAGTGCGGCGAGCGAGACCGTCTGACCGTTCTGGTCGAGCAACGAGATGTCAGGCGCAGGCGCTCCTTGCGCGGAGGAAAGCCCCATGAACTCATCTCGCGTCGTCGCAGTCGCGGCCGACTTCGTCGCGCCCTTGCGAACCACTGCGATGGTTCCGACCACCACCACCGCAGCGAGGAGCAACAGGGTGAGGATCAGCTGGAACCGGGATGGAAGCGGGATCCGCCGGCCCGGAACCGTGTGCGACTGGCTCACGGATTGACTGCTTAGCCGACCCAACACACCGGTACACGTCAGCCGAGCGGAGAGGGGGGGATTTGAACCCCCGGACCCCTGTTAGAGGTCAACTCATTAGCAGTGAGTCCGATTCGGCCGCTCTCGCACCTCTCCTTTGGCTACGGAAGATACCACCGCGCGGCGAGTCGGGGAGCAAACTACCTGGTAGATCGTGGGTTCGCGACGCAGGACACGGCAATCAACGGCAAAGACCGGTAGCAATCGGCGAGCGGTTGAAAACTCAGAATCACTGAGTTGGTTAGTGACGTTGGTTAGTGACATGTAGCCGGTGTTTTCGGATCACCGGCCGCGTCTACCGGCTTCCCGATGGCCAAGGCTGTTGCCTGGGATTTCGGCGACCATGTTCGCGGGCACCGAGGGGCCTCCAGTCGAGGAGGAAGATTCTCTGTTTCGGTAGGTCAATCCGTGTGGATCCGGACCGTCTCCCACGCGATGTCCTCTTGATCAAGAACTGACGGAAGGACACCAGCGGCGGCTTCTGCGGAGAGCCATATCGTGGCGCCGGATAGTTGCCCTACCGCAACTGCCTCGAGGTTCAGAAGATTCAGCCGAGGATGACGCTTGGCGAACTGGGCCATGCGAGGAACAGTTGCTCGCGAGTCGGGAAGTTCAATGTCGCTGCGCAGTTCGAGGAGACTCAAGATCGCCTGGTCTTGATGGTCTCTGTCCAACCCCTGGAACGGTCCCGACAGATGGCCACCCGCCCCCAGCACTGCCGCGCGACATGCCCGGTAGTACCAGTAGAAGGTCGTGCACAACACAACGTCTTCGCCCTTGAGGAGTCCGAACAGCAACTCCTCTATCAGCAACCGGTCGTCGACTACGACGAGGTGCGAAGTTGGGGGCACGCCAAGTACTGATCGCCAAGATCTGGATCGTCAATCGCTGCGATCCCGGTCGCGTAGCGATCTCGCAGTACACGTCGCAGTTCGTGGCGCGCCACATCCACCCCTCCGGGTACCACCAGGGCGGCATTGCCGAGGTCGATGAATCCGATCTCCCCACCCCCCTCGATGCCCCAACGGTGGCGTAGGTCGGCCGGCAGGCTGGTCTGTCCTCGGTGGGACACCCTCGCGTTCGTCGTTGTAGACATGGCGTGCATTGTAACCGACTCCAACGCACAAGGCGCCCGCTGGCCCACACCAGTTCCGGCAGTCAGTTGGTCGCGGTCACCCCGTGGGCGGCGGCGTACGCGTCCAGCTCAGACAGGAGCGCGTCACGCCTCGAGGTAGGTATCCAGGCGATCTCGAAGGCGTTGCGGGCGAGGCGGGTCACGTCCACGGCAGAAAGGTGCGCCTCGGCCGCGATGGCCGTGAAATTCTCGGCCACGTAGCTGCGGAAGTAGGCCGGATCGTCCGAGTTCACGGTCACCCTAACGCCGTCGTGTAGCAAGGTGACGATCTCCGTGGCCTTCATGTCCGCCGTCACGAATGAGTTCGAAATGGGGCAACAGGTCAGCCCGATGCCGCGCTTTTTCACCTGTTCGACCAGCGCGGGTGACTCGACGATGTTCGTGCCGTGGTCGACGCGGTCCACCCCTATGTCCTCGACCGCCTGCCGGATGTGTTCGATGCTGCCCACTTGGTCGATGTCACAGTGCATGGTGAGCTGAAATCCCTCCCGCCGGGCCCGTTCGAAGACGGCGGCGAATTTGGAGGGAGGGTTGTCACGTTCATCCGAGTCCAGGCCGACGCCGATGATCCACTCCTTGTAGGAAAGAGACTCCATCAGGGTGGCCATGGCGTACTCGGGGGAGAGGTCGCGCAAGAAGCACATAATGAGCTCCGCTGAGATGCTGAACTCGGCCCGGGCGGCCACGACAGCCTGGCGGTAGCCGTTGATCACCGTGGGGAACGGGATACCCCGGCCGGTGTGAGCCTGGGGGTCGAAGAACATCTCGACGTGCCGCACGCCCTGTGACGCCGCCTTCGCCAGGTAGGCGAAGGCGAGGTCGCGGAAGTCCTGGGCCGTGACCAACACCTGCATGGCCGGGTAGTAGACCGCGAGAAAGCTCGACAGTGAGTCGAATTCGTAGGTCGCCTCCACCTCGGCGACGGTGGTTTGCGCCAGAGGGATACCGTTGCGCTCGGCCAGCTCGAGCTTGAGCCCCGGTTCGAGAGTGCCCTCGAGGTGGAGGTGTAGCTCACACTTGGGCAGGCCGGCGATGTACGACTTCAGGTCCACTTTTGAAACCACCTCTCGGCTAGGTGACCGTGGCCCCGAGCGTACGAGGAGGTCAGCGGCCATGACTCCCCGGCTCTATTACGACCCGGTGAACACTGCCCGGGTGGAGGTCCACCAGATCCGCGTGGTCGGACAGAATGTCGCGGTGCGGGAGCTCGAGGGGTCGGTAGTTCACAACAGCACCAGCGCGCTCGAGCACGCCTGGCACGCTGTGCTGCAGACCAGCGAGCTGGGCGACGAACCGGTCCAGGTGTGGCTGCTGGGACGACCGTGGTGCCTGGTGCGAACGGAGAACGGCCGGCTCGCCGGGTGGGCGGACCGCTGCCCCCACCGACTGGCGCCACTCTCGGCGGGCAGGGTCAAAGGCGATGGGATCCAGTGCGGCTACCACGGATGGACCTTCGCCTCCGACGGCCGCTGCACCACGATCCCGGCGACCGAAACCGCTCCACCGGCCCGGGCCGCGGTGGAGATCCCCTGGGGACTGCAAGAGCGCCACGGTCTGGTGTGGATGGCCCCGGCCGAGCCGGCGTGCGAGCTTTTGGAGTTCCCGGAGTGGGACGATCCGGAGTTCGTCACCGGCTTCAGCGAGGTGGTCCGGACTCGTGCCGGCGCCGCCCTCCTGGTGGACAACTTCCTCGACGCCGCCCACTTCCCCTTTGTCCACGCCGCGTCCTTCGGTGTGCCGGACGCGGCTCGCGTGCTCGACGACGGGATCCGCCGTGAGGGATGGACGGTGGAGACCGTCTTCCAAACCTGGTACCGGGAGGGCGGCGCCGTGCAGCGGCAACTGCTCACCAAGAAGGGATCGGCTTCACTGACCGTCCGCCTCCGCCTGGATTTCCCGGACACCGGGGCGGTGATCGCCATCCTCTTCAGCTGCACACCGGAACGCCCGGGCCAGTCACGGGTCTACAAGCTGCTCGCCCGCAACGACCTGGGATCGGATTCGGCCGCGCTCAAGGAGTTCATCGCCGAGGAGGACCAGATACTCAGAGAAGATCTGGCGATACTGGAGCGATTCGACCACGAGGCCCTTCCCCTGGACCGCACGTTGGAGCTTCACACGCGAGCCGACCGTCTCAGCCTGGCCTGGCGCAGCGTGCTGGCCGACATGGTGGCCGCGTACGACCGGCCGCGGCCGTAGGGGAATGCCGAGCGTCTCCACGCATGTGCTGGACGGGGCCGGCGGCGGACCGGTCGAGGGTGTCCGTGTGGAGGTGCACGATTCGGAGGGTCGTCTGGTCGGCTCGGCCGTCACCGACGAACGCGGGCGGGCGGAGGAAGTAGCCGTCGGCCTTCCCCCCGGCCTCTACCGGCTCACCTGGCAGCTAAGCGGTTTCCTCTCGGAGGTGTCAGCTCGAGTGTCACTGAATGAGGAACGCCGGTACCACGTGCCTCTACTGTCGTCCGGCCACTCGGCTGTCGTGTACCTCGGTGTCTGAACAACCGGCGCTGATGCCGGCGGCCTCGCTCGCGTCGATGAACCGCGACGAACTGGCGGCCGCTCTGCGCCCGTTGTGGGAGGACGCAAGGCCGATCGCGGACCGGCTGCACGGCCGTCGGTTCGACTCATGGGCCGATCTGATCGGGGCAGTGGAGCAGGAGATCGGGGTGGCCACCGACGAGTGGAAGGCGGAGGTACTGCGGGCTCATCCCAGGCTGGGCGAGAATCCAGAACGGTTGAAGACCCGGAGCCGGGAGTCGTGGTCGGAGCAGCGAGCCGGCGGAGACCTGGACGCAGCCACCGCCGCCCGGCTCAAGGAGCTCAACCGTCGTTACGAGACGAAGTTCGGATTCCCGTTCGTGGAGTGGGTCGCCGGGCGCCCGCTCGATGAGATCGCAGAGGTCATGGAGTCACGTCTGGGCAACTGCCGCGCCGATGAATTGGACAAAGGCTCCGCCGCCCTCGTCGCCATCGCCCGCGCCAGACTCCGCCGTATCGAGACCTTGACTGCGTGTAGTGGAGAAGGGACGGTTCTGTGACTCTGATGTTCCTCAACGGCACGGCGATGTCCGGGCAGAAGGACTATGCGTGCCACACCGGTTCGACGTTCCTCGGGCCGGCGCGCACCACGGCGGGCTACCGCTTCTTCGCCGTACGCGACGAATTCCCGGGCCTGCTGCCGGTGGGTTCGGGCGGCCGTTGCATCGAAGGCGAACTGTACGACATGCCGGACCCGGTGCTTCGGAACCAACTCCTGCCGGCTGAGCCGCACGAACTGGAACTCGGCACCATCACCTTGATCGACGGGGAGCAGGTCCACGCCATGCTGCTGCAGCCCGAGCGGCTGAAACCGGGGGACCAGGTGGTGGACATCTCCGAGCTGGGCGGCTTCCGCGCCTACCAGCGGTTCCTGGCCTCCAACCAACGGCTCGATTCGGTACTCCGACCCGGGTGCTGACAGCGGAGGCAGACGCGGTGCGGCTGCTCGGCCGCATCGAGCAGCTGGCCAGTGCCAGCTCGACGCCGGGGCCGGGCGTGACCCGCCTGGCCTGGTCGGAAGAGTGGCGCCAGGCGGCCCGCATGCTCACGGAATGGGCGGAGGCGGCCGGTGCCCGCGTCGCGGTCGACGCGGTGGGCAACGTGGTGGCCGAGCGGGCGGGAGATGTGCCTTCGGCGCCGCCGCTGGTGACGGGGAGCCATCTGGACACCGTGCCGGGAAGTGGCCGCCTCGACGGGGCGTACGGAGTCGCGGCCGCATGGGAGGTGCTCGCCGCGCTGCACGATGCCGGCGTCCGGTTACGGCACCCGGTGCGGGCCGTGGCCTTCGTCAACGAAGAGGGCGTGGTGGCCCCGCCGTACACAGGGAGCCGGGCCGCGGCCGGCCGTCTCGTCGGGCCGGAGGTGGATGAGCTGCGGCCCATCCTCGTCCGGGCCGGCTGCGATCCTGCGGGACTGGACGCGGCTGCGTGGAAGCACGTGGCGGCAACGGTCGAGCTCCATGTTGAGCAGGGACCCGTCCTCGACCACGAGCGGGTGCCGATCGGGGTGGTCACGGCAGTGACCGGCCAGCAGCGGGGCAGCATCGTCGTGACCGGCGCGGCGAACCACGCCGGGACGACACCGATGTTGCTGCGCCGCGACGCGCTCGTTGCTGCGGCGGACCTGATCCACGCCATCTGCCGCCTGGCCGGGGAGGGACGCTGTGACGTGGCCACCGTCGGCCGACTGGAGGTCGAGCCGGGGGTGGCGAACGTCGTCCCGGGCCGGGTGGAGATGACCTTCGACCTGCGCTCCGGGGACAATTCCAGGCTCGAGGCGGCGCTGGCCGGGTTGGAGCAGGCGTGCGCCGAGGTGCGGGAGGCCCGCCGAGTCGAGGTGGACGTCGTGGCCCAGGCGCGCACGGACGCGATCCCGATGGACCCCGTGCTGCAGGATCTGATCGAGGAGAGCGCCTCGGCGCTAGGTCTCCCGTCCCGACGGCTGCAGAGTGGGGCCGGACACGACTGCGCCATCCTGGCTGGTCTCGGCCCGGTGGCGTTGATATTCGTCCCTAGCATCGGCGGGGTCAGTCACCACTCCAGTGAATCCACACCGGACGCGTCGCTGGTCGACGGCGCCCGGGTGCTGCTGCGCACCGTGGTGGAAGCGGACGGCGGGATCGATGCCTGACGGGTACCCCAGGGACCTGGCCGGCTACGGCGAGCATCCCCCGGACGCCCAGTGGCCAGAGGGGGCGCGCCTGGCCGTCAATGTGGTGGTCAACTGGGAGGAGGGAGGCGAGAACAACGTCCTGCACGGAGACGCCGCCTCCGAAGCGGCCTTCCAGGACGTGATAGGAGCGGAGCCCTGGCCCGGCATGCGCCACCCGAACGTCGAGTCCATGTTCGAGTACGGCAGCCGAGCCGGCGTCTGGAGGCTTCTGCGCATCCTCTCCGACGTCGGCGTGAAGGCCACCATGTTCGCGGTGGGCATGGCCGTCGAGCGGTCCCCCGGAGTGGTGAGCCGGATGGCCGACATGGGACATGAGATCTGCTCCCACGGATATCGGTGGATCGACTACCGATCGGTGGACGAGGCGACGGAACGACGGCACATCGCGTTGGCCGTGCGGGCCATCGAGAACGCGACCGGCGACCGACCGGTCGGGTGGTACACCGGCCGGTGCGGGCCGAACACCCGGCGACTGGTGATCGAGGCAGGCGGGTTCCTCTACGACTCGGACTCTTATGCCGACGATCTGCCGTACTGGACGGTCGAGGCCGGCCGCCCCCACCTGATCGTCCCCTACACACTCGACGTCAACGACGTGCGTTTTGTCAGTCCCGCCGGCTTCTCCTCCGGGAACGATTTCTACTCGTACCTCAAGGATTCCTTCGACGTGCTCTACGCCGAGGGCGCCACTGTTCCCAAGATGATGTCGATCGGGCTGCACACCCGGCTTACCGGCCGGCCAGGTAGGAGCGCGGCGCTGGCCCGCTTCCTCGACTACGCGCTCGGCCACGAATCGGTCTGGTTCGCCCGCCGGGACGAGATCGCCCGCCACTGGGTCGCCACCCACCCGTACCCGGGCTGACCGGTCAGCCGCAGGGCCCGGTGACCACCGACTCGACCAGGCCGGCGATGATCTGCTCGCCCGTGTCCCCGTCCAGCGAGCGGTACCACCCCTCGGTCGCCTCCCTGTCGACCGCATGGGTCAGGTCCGACCGCTTGCGGGCGCGCCGTACGATCTCCCGGGTTCGAGGCGCCCGCTCCTCCTGGTAACGGCGGAGAGCGTCCGTCACGGAGCGGTCGGTAGAAGCGAGGTGGCGCGCCAGCACGAGGGCGTCTTCCATCGCCTGGCACCCGCCCTGCCCCAAATCCGGTGCCATCGAGTGGGCGGCGTCACCGAGAAGCACCATCCGGTCTCGGAACCAAGCGGGCACGGCCGGGAGGTCGTGGATGAGCACTCGGTTGACCTTCGAATGGTCGATGGCGTCCATGACGGAGCGAACGGGTGGCGCCCACCCTCCGAACGCCTGCTCCAACTCCTCGGCCGGCGATAGCTTCGGATCGACTCCGTCCCGAAGGCTCATCGGGATGTCGAAGAAACAGTAGACGGCGGCCTCGCCGCACGGCATGACCGACGCCCGGCGCCCCTCACCGACCCACGTGACCCACGTGCCGGGAGCGGTGGGGGCGGAGGCCGCCGGGAGGATGGTGTTGAAGTTGACGTAGCCGACGTAGCACCGCTCCACCGGCCGGCCGACTACCAAGGTGCGGAGCAGCGAGTGGGTGCCGTCGGCGCCCACGACGACATCCCCCTCGAAGTCGTAGCCGTCGGAGAAGTGGGCCACCGCCGTGTCGTCATCCGACTCGGCGCCGGTGCACCGCCGGCCGACGTGGATGTGCTCCTCCCCGACCGCATCGATCAGGAGGTCCTGTAGGGCGGAGCGCGCCAGCGGCCGGGCCCTCTCACCGACCGTGGCGTAGAGCGGTTCGAGTGAGAAATCGGTGAGGGTTCGCCCGTCGGAAGAGGCGTACGCCATGCGGTCCATCCGGCCGGCGGCGGCCGCCACCTGCGGTCCCAACCCGAGTTGAGACAGGACCTTGACCCCGTTCGGCCACAGAGAGATGCCAGCTCCTACCGGGCGGAACACCGCCGCCTGTTCGAACACGACCACCTCCTGGCCCGTGGCCCGCAGCGCCAGGGCCGCGGTGAGGCCGCCGAGCCCTCCCCCGACTATCCCGATCCGGAGGCGCCGCAACGGACCCTCAGCGAGCGGCGTTTTTCACGAAGTCCTGCTCGCCGTACCGCTCGGGCTTGTCACCGGCGTACCAGCTGCCCCGGACGTGGCGGCGCCGGGCGTCAGGCTCAGTGGCCATGGCCGCCGAGTGCCACAGGTAGCAGTCGTGGAAGAAGATGTCCCCTCTCTCGGCGTACACCGCCACCTCGCCCGGGATCTTCTCGAACCGGAGTGGCATGGGGAACGGAGGGGGCTGGTCGGTGTATCCGCCGGCGGGGGCTGAGCCAGGAGGCACCAACGCCCCGTTGACGTTCTCGTAGGGCGCGGGCGTGGCCCACAGGTGGCTGCCCGGGACGGCTCGCAGAAAGCCGTTCGGCGGGCCGGTCTCGTCGATGTTGACCGTCACCGCGGTGGAGGGCCACATGCTCAGGTGCGGCGAAGACTGCCAGTCGCTGTGCCAGCCGATCCGTTTGTAGCTGCTCAGCTCCGAGGGGCGGGCGTCCTGGTAGACGAAGCCGAAACGGTCCTCGTCGCTGGACCAGCATCGGTCACCGTGCAGCGCCCGGATCACCGCCATGACCGGTGCCGACCGGGTTATCGCACGCGCCGCGGGCGAGAGCTCGGTGATTCGCAGTACGTAGTTGGCGAAGGCCTCCGCCTTATCCGCCGCCCCCTCCTCGACCAGCTCCAGCGTGCCGTAGCGGTCATCCAACTCTCCCGCGAGCAGCTGCTCCTGAGCCTCGCAGCACTCGTGTTCGAGATCCGACAACGCGTCGTCGCCGATAGCGCCGCGAAGCACCGCGAAGCCTTGCGCCTTGTAGGAGTCCACCAGCCCGGCAATGTCGTCGACACCGAACACGTCCATCTCCGGGAAGGTTAAGGCCGCTTCGTTTCAGCTGGGTTACGAGCGGGAGGGTGGCAGCTGAGCCGAAACACAGTGTTCACTTGATTAGGGCCGTGACCGCAGGGATCATCCCAGCGTGCCGACGTTGCTGTTGAAAGGGGCAAGGGTCATCGACCCTTCATCGGGGTTCGACCAGGTCGCCGACGTGCTGGTCCAGCGGGGGGTGGTGGCCGGACGGGGAACCGGTCTTGTAGCTCCGCCGGGATGCGAGGTCATCGACCTGCCCGGGTGCATCCTGACCCCTGCGCTGGTGGACCTGCACGCCCACGTCATGGCCGGTTTGGGGGATTTCTGCGTCGAGCCGGACGCCATAGGAGTCGACGTGGGTGTGCCGGTGGTCGTCGACGGGGGAACGAGCGGTGTCGCCACGTTCGAGGTCTGCCGGCGGGCGATCATCGACCATCCCATGGTTCGCACCCGGGTCCTCGCATTCGTGGATCCGAACCAGCTCTACCTGGCTACCGGAGATTTCATCTGCCACAAGCTCGAGATCGCCAACGACCTCCGTAACCTGGACGAAGAGGCCCTCGCCGCCTGCTTGGAACGGAACTCCGATGTCATCGTCGGCCTGAAGGTGAGGGCCTGCCACGTGGGCGACCCCGAGCACAGCCCCTTCCTGGCCGCGGCCCAGCGGGTGGGCGGGGACAAGCCGGTGATGGTCCACCTGGGCCGATTCCCCCACACCCCCGCCATCACGCCGGCCGCGCTGCTCCGGGCGTTGCGCCCGGGTGACATCGTCACTCACGCGTTTGGTGGCGCCGGCGGGATGGTGGACCGCACCGGCAGGGCGGTGCCTGAGCTGGTCGACGCGGTGGAGCGCGGAGTGCTGCTGGACATGGGGCATTCCGCCACGGACTTCCGCTTCAACGAGGCCCGGCGCCTGATGGACCAGGGCTTCCGCCCGTTCTCCGCCTCCACCGACCTGAACGCCTTCAACGTAGGCGGCCCGGTCTTCTCGTACCTGGAGAACATGACCAAGCTCCTCGCCCTGGGACTCAGCATGGCCGAGGTGGTGGAGATCGGGACGACCAACGCGGCCCGGGCCATCGACCGGAAGGACGAGCTCGGGGCGATCACGCCCGGCCGCCCGGCCGAACTCAGCGCTGTCCGATTGAACGACGATGGGCCGGTCCCGGTCTCCGACGGCGTCGAGACCGTGATGGCCCCGGCGGCGGTCGTGCCGGTGGGCTGCGTCCGGGCGGGCACATGGGTGCCGTCCGCCCGACCGATGAGCTTCGCCTCGGCCGGGCGGACTTGGGGCAAGGCAGTGGAGCACGATGGCTGACCAGACGGTCACGACCGAGGATTTGTGGGAAGCGCTGGAGTACTTCTGGCATCCGGTCGCCAGCCAGGGGGAAGTCAGGTCGGCGGGCGGGGTGCTTCCGGTGAGGCTGCTGAGCAGGGACCTGGTGGTCGCCGAACTCGGGCCGGGCTCGGTCGCGGCCATGGTGGACCGATGCCCTCACCGCTCCACCCGGCTCTCGCTGGGTTGTGTCGAACGGGGCGCCCTCCGCTGCGGATACCACGGCTGGCGGTGGGGGTCCGACGGCAGATGTGTGGAGGTGCCATCGGCGCCGGGGAAACCGATCCCCGAGCGGTTCCGGGTGGACTCGTTCGAGGCCGTAGCGGAGCACGGTCTCGTCTGGGTCCGGCTGCAGGCGGGGGTGCCAACCCGCGTGCCGCCTGCACCGGCCGAGGACGACCCGGCGATGCGGGTCGTGGCCGGAGTGCCGTATACGTGGCCCACTGGAGCCGCCCGCCGCGTGGAGAACTTCGTGGATTTGGCCCACTTCGCCTGGGTGCACGACGGGACACTGGGCGACCGGAGCCATCCTGTCCCACCGGAGGTGGACCTCGCCCGGCAGGGGGGCGAGCTGCGCTTCGACTTCGTGTCCCCGGACATAGACGACCAGCAGCCGACCGCGCTGCTCGGCCCGAGCCGGTACCGCATGCCCATGCCGCTGACGGTGAATATCGAGTTCGAGATTGCTGGCTCACCCGGCGCCCGCCGCCATCTTTGGATGACGGCGTCTCCGCTGGACCCGGGCGTGTGCCGCACTTTCTGGTCGGTGGCCCGCAACGATTCGCTGGACCAACCCGACGAGGACTTCCTGGAGTTCCAACACAAAGTCCTGGCCGAGGACGAACCGGTGGTGTGCAACCAGGTCCCTGCCGAGATCCCGCTCGACGCCGCGGCCGAGCTGCACGCCAAGGCCGACCGGGTGTCCCTGGAGTACCGCCGGTGGCTGCGGGAAATAGCCGAGGCCGGCCGCCGCGGGCGCGACGCCCTGGCGCAGGCGCTCGGCCCGCGCGAGCCGATGGAGGCTCCATGCGCGATCTGAGAGCTCTGCCCAAGGCGCACCTGCACATCCATCTCGAGGGTGCGATGCGGCCGGCGACACTCAAGGAACTGGCAGACGAGAGCGGACGGGACGTCCCGGCGGTCCGGGGGTTCGACGGCTTCGCCGCCTTCGCCGGCATGTACCTGGCCGCGTGCGAGTTACTGGACAGCGCGGCCCGCCTCCGACGGGTGGTGTCAGAGGTGGTGGAGGACGCGGCGGCTGACGGGGTGGTCTGGATCGAGCCGGCGTTCTACGCGCCTCGCTACAGCCACGTCTTCGGCGGTCCCCGGGAGGCAACCGAGATCGTGCTCGACGAGCTGGCCCGCAGCGGGGAGCGGCTGGGTGTCGGCACCGGGCTGATCGTGGCCGCCGACCGGACCGTGGACCCGTCCGAGGCGGTGGAGCAGGCCAAGATGGCGGCGTCGCTCGCCGGCTTCGGGGTGATCGGATTCGGACTGGCCAACGACGAGACCTACTGGCCGCCGGAGCCGTTCGCCGACGCGTTCAGCATCGCCCTCGACGCCGGACTGCTGTCTGTGCCCCACGGCGGGGAGCTCGCCGGGCCGGCCTCTGTCGCCGGCTGCCTCGACGCCTGCGGCGCCCACCGGGTCATGCACGGGATTCGGGCCCTCGAGGATCCGGCGCTGGTGGCGCGCATCGCCGACACCGGGGTGTGCCTGGACGTGTGCCCGTCGTCGAACGTGGCTCTCTCGGTAGTGCCACGGCTGGAGGATCACCCGCTGCCGCAACTGCTGGACGCCGGGGTCATGTGCTCCCTGAACGCGGACGACCCGCTGCTCTTCGGCCCGGGCATCTGGGAGGAGTACGAGATCTGCCGGGAACGGCTCGGCCTGGGCGACGACCTATTGGCCCAGATCGCCATTTGGTCAATGGAGGCCTCGGCCGCACCGATGGATGTCATCGATCGGCAGCTTGCGGCCATCGAAGCCTGGCTGGAATCTCCTTGAGCGTGCTGGTGACGGGCGGCATCGTGCTGCCGATGACGGCGGGTCGGGCCCGGCTCGACCCGGGCGCCGTGCTGATCGACAGGACGGACATCGTCGCTGTAGGGGGGCCGGAGGAGGTCGGGCGGGACCCGCGGGCGGCGGGCGCCGAGGTGGTCGACGCATCCGGCACCGTGGTGCTGCCGGGCTTGCACAACTGCCACCTGCATTCCGGCCTGCTCCGGGGCACGGCGGAGTCGATGTCGCTGTGGGACTGGCTGCGTTCCTACGTCGATCCGGCCCACAAGGCGCTGACGCCGGAGATCGCGGCGGCCGCGTCCCGCCTGTGCTACGCCGAGGCCCTCCTGTCGGGCACGACGTCGGTGATGGACATGTGGCGGTACATGGAGGGCTCGGCTCGGGCCGCAGAGGAGGTGGGAATCCGAGCCACCCTCGTCCCGTACGTCGCCGACGACCAGGGCTACGACTACTTCGAGTCGATCGCCTCCAACCGCCGCCTCCTCGAGGAGGTCGGCTGCAAGCAGGGTGCCCGGGTACGGGCTTGGGTCGGCCTGGAGCACCTGCTCTACTGCACGGAAGGCTGTTTCGAGGCGGCCCGGCAACTGGCTGACGAGTTCGAATGTGGCATCCACACTCACTCGTCCGAGACGATGTGGGAAGTGCAGGAGTCGCTGCGGCGCTGGGGCCGGCGCCCGCTCGAGGTGACGTGGGACCGCGGGATCCTCCGTCCCGGCACGGTGGTCGCCCACTGCGTCTGGCTGGACGATCGAGAGATCCGGATCCTGGCGGAGACAGGCACCGCCGTCGTCCACTGCCCGTGCTCCAACATGAAGCTGGCATCGGGTCCGGCGCGGCTCGGCGCCATGCGGGCGGCCGGCGTAACCGTCGGGCTCGGAAGCGACGGCGAGAAGGAGAACAACAACCTCGATCTTCTGGAGGAGATGAAGTTCGCCTCACTCCTGCAGAAGGTGTCCACTCTGGATCCGGTCGCCGGTGACCCGTGGGACGTTCTGGCCATGGCGACGGCCGACGGTGCCGATGCCCTGGGGATCGGGGGGCTAACGGGCACCCTGGAGCCTGGCAAGCGGGCGGACTTGATCGTCGTGGACCTGGGTGGCCTGCACACCACCCCGGTGTTGCACGGCGACGACTTCAACGTGGCCGCCCACTTGGTCTTCTCCAGCCGGGGCAGCGACGTCCGCGACGTGTGGGTGGACGGCGAACGCCTGGTGGACGGTGGGAGCCCGATCCGCTTCGACACCGCCGCGGTACGGGCCGACGCCCAGGCCGCGGCCGAGGAGCTCTTCGCCCGCCGGGCGGCCCTCAGTAGCTAGATCCCCGGTTCGGGTTCAAATTTCGGGGGCGGCAGCCCACGCCACCGGGTCAGCCCGCCAACCGGATCGGCGGATCGCGGCTCGAAGCTCCTTGGCGTGCAAGCGGGATGAGGTGATCCGGACCCCGAGGGGCGACAGGGCGTCGCTTACTGCGCTCGCCAATACCGCCGGGGCGGCGATGATCGATGCCTCGCCGACCCCTCGGAACCCGCCCTCGGATTCGGACGGAGTGGGCCGGAGCACGACCCGCAACCTCGGTGCGTCGTTGGCCGTCGGGATGAGATAGTCCATCAGGGTGGACGCCAGAGGCTGCCCCTGGTCGTCGTAGCGGACCTCCTCGAACAGCGCCGCTCCGAGGCCCTGGGTGAAGCCCCCCTGGTGCTGCCCTTCCACCGCCGCAGGGTTGATCACCACCCCACAGTCGGAGACCATCACGACGTCGCGGATGCGCACCGCTCCGGTGACCGGGTCCACCTCGACCGCGGCGGCGGTGGCGTGCGCGCCGTAGGTCTCGTCGTGGTTGTATCCCCCGCCGGGCGATGGGCCGGTGAACCCGGGCGTGTACACGACCTGCGCCGTGAGCCCGGGTTCCAGGTCGCCGCCGAGGAGGTGGGGGTGCCACCAGGCGACGGACGCGACGCGGTCGAACACGCTCGGCGACACCGCGCCGACTTCTGGGAACGGTTCGCCGATCCGCAACGCGATCGACTGCATCTTCGCCCGCAGCTGCCGGGCCGCTCGCATCACCGCGCCGCCGCCCATCACTGCACTGCGGCTACCCCACGTACCCATCCCGAATGGAAGCGAGTCGGTGTCCCCGTCCCGGACCGCCACCCGTGCGAGGGGCATCCCGAGGGCACTCGCGGCCAGTTGGGCGAAGACCGTCTCGTGCGCCTGCCCCTGCGATTTCGTCCCGACCCTGACGTCGATATGCCCGTCGGGAAGCACGGTGATCGACGCCATCTCGATCGAGCCGAACCGGCCTGCCACGTCGTTCTGGGTGGGCGTCGTTCCCTGCACGAGCGTGGAGAAACCGAGGCCGACCAGCCGGCCTTCCCCTCTCGCCGCTTCTCTCCACGCCCGCCAGCGGGGGTAGTCGAACTCGTCCACCAGTCGATCGAGCAGGCTCCGAAGGGGACCGGGATCCATCCGGGCGCCTCCGTGACCCCACCAGGGCCTGACGACCTCGTCGGGCGTCAGGTTGAGCCGGCGCACCTCCACGGGGTCGAGACCGAGCTCGGCCGCGATCCGATCCATGACCCGTTCAGTCGTCAGATGCGCCTCGGGCTGCCCGAAGCCCCGGTACGCGCCTATGGGGCAGGTGGTCGTGGCGACGCAGGAGAGTTCCCATGAGACGTTGTCGATCGCGTACCCGCCGGAGATGCACCCGGCGGCGACCAACCCTGGCCCGGCGCCCGAGAAGTACAGCACCGGGTTGCCCAAATCCGAGACGATTCGGGCCCGCAGAGCCAGGATCCGACCGGTGTGATCGAACCCCGCCTCCACCTCGTGCAGCTGGGCCCTCGAGTGCACGGAGGCGGTCAAGGCTTCCGTGCGGTCCTGCGACCAGCGAACCGGGACCTCGGTGATCAGTGCCAGCATCCCCACCAGGCACTCCTCACGGGTGAAGTGCTGTTTGTTGCCGAAGCCGCCGCCCATGTCGGGGGAGATCACTCGAACCTTCGACTCGTCCAGACCACACACCTCGGCGACGACGGTTCGCAGTTGGTGCGGCTGCTGATTGGATGACAGGAGCGTCAGCCGTCCGGTCCCTCGATCCCACTGCCCCTGGGCGCCGTGCCCCTCCAGCGGCAGCCCGCATATGCGGTGGCTCTCGTAGCGGTCGGTGACCCGCCGCGGAGCCGCGGCCATGGCGTCCTCGAATCCCGGCGTGGCACCGCTCAGCCTGAGGAACTCGTTGGTGCCCCACTCCGGGTACAGAAGCGGAGCGCCCGGCAGCAGGGCCTCGGCCGTGCTCACCACCGCCGGCATCATTTCGTAGTCGATGACCACGGTTTCGGCGGCGTCCTCTGCTTCGGCTCTGGATCGCGCAACCACCGCAGCGACCGGCTCGCCGACGAACCTGACCCGATCCGAAGCCAGAATGGTCCACTCCAGAGGCTGGGCCGGCGGCTCGATCATATGGTTGAACTTCCTGGCCCCGGCCGCGTCGAGCTCCGCTTCGGTCACGACCGCGATGACGCCGGGCTGCTGGCGCGCCTCCGACGTGTCGATCCCCCGGATCCGTGCATGGGAGATGGTCGACCGGCAGATTGCGACATGGTGCAACCCGGGGACGTTGTGGTCGGCCAGGTAGGCCCCCCGGCCGGTGACCAACTGGGGACCGTTGACGCGCGGGACCCGTTCGCCGACTCCCTGGATCTCCGAAGCAGCGGCGGGCCGTTCGTCTACTGCAGTCACGGCGGTCCGGCCTGCCGCTCCGTGATCTCCATCACTG
The DNA here is from genome assembly GCA_036378675.1 of Acidimicrobiales bacterium. Classification (NCBI taxonomy): domain Bacteria; kingdom Bacillati; phylum Actinomycetota; class Acidimicrobiia; order Acidimicrobiales; species Acidimicrobiales bacterium. The sequence continues at coordinate 68,703 of DASUWA010000024.1, read as the reverse complement.
CGGAAATGATTCCGGTGTAACCAGTGCAGCGGCACAGGTTTCCCGCCAGTGCCTCCCGGACTTCCCGCTCGGAGAGGGGCCCGGGTCGGGACAGCACATCAAGCGCGCTCATCACCATTCCCGGTGTGCAGAATGCGCACTGCAGTCCGTGGTGGTCAACCATGGCTCGCTGGATCGGGGACAAAGAGTCGGGCGCCCCGATTCCCTCGATGGTGGTCACACTTCGCCCCGCTGCCGCGACGGCCACGACGAGGCAGGACCGGACGAGCTTCCCATCGAGCATCACGCTGCATGCGCCACAAGCCCCTTGCTCGCAGCCGGCATGGGTCCCGGTGAGGCCGTACCCGTCGCGAATCAGGTCCAACAGGGTGGACCGAACGAGAGTTTCTGCCGTCATCTCCTCCCCGTTGACCGTCATGGTCACGACGACGCGGCTCACGACCCCGGTCCCGGAGCCCCGACCGAGCGTGATTCGTACGCCCGCTTCACGGCGCGGGCACAGAGCAGGCCGCCCAGGTCGGACTTGTCCGGGTGCGCAAGGACACCGGCAACGACGCGGGCCGTTTCGCGAAGCGCCTCGGGATCGTCGCCCCACCGGCCGACGAGCACCGGGGCGAGCGTGTCGGTCAGGCCTACCGGTGTGGCCCCCACCCCACATGCCGCGGCCTTAACCGTGGTGCACCGTCCGTCTTCACTGAAGGTCAGCGAGACCCCGATCCCCACCTCGGCGAAGTCGCCGTGCCGGGGCGCCCACTCACACCATGACGCGCTCTCGGGCACCGGGCTGATGGGAATCCGGATGGCGGTGATGACCTCTGACGACTCCAGCCCGGTGGTGAAGAACCCTTCGAACAGCGATTCGCACGGGACCACCCTTTGTCCACTCGGCCCGACCGCCTCCACCGAGCCGCCCAACGCGACTAAGGCCGCCGGAAGCTCCGCGGCGGGATCGGCGTGCGCAATGGAGCCGCCGAGGGAGCCCAGGGTCCTTATGGCCGGATGACCCACATAGGCCGCGGCCTCGGCGAGCAGTGGAGCGTTCACCTTTACGAACGGATCGCGGAGCAGGCGCTCGTGCCGCACCAGCGCCCCTAGACGGAGGAAGGCGTCACCTCCAGCCGATTCTGTCGAGATCCCATCCAAGGAGAGGCACCCGATGTCCACCAGCAGCGTCGGCCGGGCCAGCCGCAGGGCCATCAACGGCAGAAGGCTCTGACCGCCGGCCAGTATCTTCGCGTCGTCGTTGCCCTCCAGGCACCCGATAGCAGCGGCCAGATCCGCCGGCTTCACGTAGTCGAACGGGGCGAATTTCATCCGAGTGCGAGCTGCTGCATCCGGGCCGCGACATCTCGGTGGCGACGGACGATGTCGTGCACGCCCGGTCTGACCAGTTCGCCCTCCCGGACGACCGGCCGGCCCGCCACGACGGTGTGGCGGGCGCTGACCGGACCGCACCGCAGCCATGCTTCGACCGGGTCGGTGAGGGCACCGGCAAACGACAGGCCGTCGATTGGCCACACGACGAGGTCGGCTGCCGCTCCGACACTCAGCTGACCGATCTCACCGTCGCGTCCGAGACATGCGGCCGAGCCCCGGGTGGCGAGCGCCAGCGCGTCGCGCGCGCTCGTGGCGGTCGGGCCACCGCGCAGTCGTCCCTGCTGCATCGCACATTTGGTCTCGAGCCACAAGGAGGCGTGGTCGGTGGACGCCGACCCGTCGCAGCCGATGCCTACCGGCGATCCGGCCTCGAGGAGTTCGGCGATGGGCGCCAGCCCTCCGCCGCCGATCATCATGTTCGACGACGGGCAGTGAGCCACTCCTACCCCAGCCCTCCCAAGCCGGGCCACCTCCGCCTGGTTGGGATAGATGCAGTGAGCCACCCATGATCGGGAGCTGAGCCAACCCACCTCCTCGAAGTGCTCCACGGTCCGCCTGCCGAGTGTCTGCTCTGCGAATCGGTCCTCGTCGGGATCCTCGGCGAGGTGGGTGTGGAGCCGGACATCCAGCCGTTCGGCGAGCTCTGCTGTGCGAACCATCAGCTCGGCCGTCACGGAGAAAGGTGAACAAGGGGCCAGCGCGAGCCGGACCATCGCTCCCCACGACGGGTCGTGATGCTTGGCCACCAGGCGCTCGCTGTCCGCCAGGATCTCATCGTCGTCCTGTACGACGGAATCCGGTGGCAGGCCGCCGTCCTTGGCGGAGAGGCTCATCGAACCCCGAGTCGGGTGGAACCGCATACCCAGTTCGATGGCTGCCTCTATCTCCGCGCTGATCAGGTCGCCGCCGTGTCGTGGGTGGACGTACAGGTGATCGGTCGAGGTCGTGCAGCCGCCCAGCGCCAGTTCCGCCAGCCCCACGAAAGCCGAGAGATAGGAGGCCTCTTCGTCCAGGGACGCCCACAGCGGGTAAAGGGTGGTGAGCCATTCGAACAGCGATACGTTCGCCGCCGGAGCGTACGCACGAGTGAGGTTCTGGTACATGTGGTGGTGGGTGTTGATCAGCCCTGGCGTGACCAGACCGCCACCGGCGTCGAGGGTCTCGCGAGCGACCGGTGGGGCGTCTCCTGGGCCGCCGATGTGGGAGATCAACCCGCCCGTCGTCGCTACCCACCCGGACCTGATCTCGCTCCGGCTGTCGTCCATGGTCACCACCATCTCGGCCCCGGTGATCAGCAGATCGGAGTCGGGAGTCTTGGTGTGGTGAGTCATGGCTTGCAGGGGCCCTCGATCCGCCGGATCACATCGACCCTAGAGCTGCCCTGTTTTCCGGGCGGTTATCGCTTCGTTAACCCCGCGTGTCAAACCACCTCGCGTAGGCGACGCAGTGAGCAACTCGACACAGGATCGTAGACGCGGCTTCGCCCCGGAACCGCCCAATCGTGGTCGGACGAAACCGACAGTTCATCAATCAACAACAGCTCGGAAATGTCGTCCCCGTAGCGTCGTTGTTGACAGCTGGTCGACGCGTGGGGTACCGCCGCGTCAATAAATACGGGAGGCACTGTGACCAACACCATCGGGCGGAGGGGCTTCATCCGGATGGGGGGTGCAACGGTGGGCCTGGCCACAGTCGGTGGCCTGTCGGCGCTGTTGGAGGCATGTAGCAGCTCATCCAAAAGCAGTACCGGTCCCACCACCACCACGGGCGGCGCGGGCGGCACCGTAGCCCCCGGGACGTATGGCACCATCGGGTTCCAAGTGTCGTGGATCCTCAACGACGAGTTCTCCGGCGAGTATCTGGCGGACAGCCGCGGGTACTACACCAGCCAGGGCTTTGCACATGTCAATATCATCCCCGGCGGCCCGAACGTTACCCAGGACGCCGTGGTTGCGTCGGGGAAGGCGTTCGCCGGACTGTCGTCGCCGGACATCACGGCTGCGGCCATCAATCAAGGGGCCGACCTGGTCATCATCGGAGCGCAGTACCAGAAAAACCCGTTCGCCATCATGTCGTTGGCTTCCAGTCCGATCAAGACGCCGCAGGACATGATCGGGAAGAAAATCGGCGTCCAGTCCACCAACGAGGCGGTCTGGAAAGCGTTCCTCAAGGCCAACAACCTGGATCCGTCCAAGATCAACGAGGTCCCGGTGCAGTTCGATCCGACGCCTCTGACGACGCACACCGTCGACGGGTGGTTCTCCTACATCACGAACGAGCCGAACCTTCTGAAGGTCAAGGGCTTCGACACCTACACCTTCCTGTTGAACGACTTCAACTACCCGCTGGTTGCTGAGAGCTACATGGTCGAGAAGAGTGCCCTGACCGGGGCCAATCGGGAGAAGCTCAAGGCGTTCATGCGGGCCGAGATCATGGGGTGGCACGATAGCCTCGCCGACCCGGCCGCCGGCCCCCACCTGGCGGTCACCAAGTACGGCTCCACCCTCGGCCTGGAGGAGGCCGAGCAGACCCTGGAGTCCAAGGCCCAGAACAAGCTCATCCTCACCGCTGATACACAGGCCAACGGCCTCCTCACCATCACCCCCGAGTTGGTCGACAAGTGCATCTCGACGTTGGCCCTCGGCGGAATCACGATCACGAAGGACAAGCTGTTCGACATGTCGGTGCTGACGGAGCTGTACCAGGAGTCACCCCAACTCAAGACATCTCCGGTGAGCGTGTAGTAGTGATCGGCGTCTCCTCCGAGTCCCCGTCCCTCGCGGGATCCCTCGGCGGAGCTGCGCCGCGCCAAGACGGGATCTGCCTGCGCGACCTGAGCAAGGATTTCCGCGTGGGGCGCACGACCATCACCGCTCTGCAGAACGTCGATTTCGACGCAGGTGCGGGCGCGTTCGTCGCCCTGCTCGGACCCTCGGGGTGCGGTAAGTCGACCATCCTGCGGATTCTCGCCGACCTGGAAACCCCAACGTCAGGAGAGGCCCGAATCCACGGCGAGCCTCCTTCGGCGGCTCGGCGTAACCACCATCTCGGCATCGCCTTTCAAGACGCCGCGCTGTTGCCGTGGCGATCGGTGACCACGAATATACGGTTGCCGCTCGACATCAGTGGGCTCAAGAAACCAGCCGACTCCATATCCGACCTAATCCGGTTGGTGGGACTGCAAGGCTTCGAGACGGCCCGACCCGCGCAGCTCTCGGGTGGCATGCGCCAGCGGGTCGCCATCGCCCGAGCCCTCGTGGTGGAGCCCCGGATACTGCTGCTCGATGAACCGTTCGGCGCCCTCGACGAGATGACCCGGCAACACCTCAACCTCGAGCTCCAGCGGATCTGGACGGAGCGGGCTACCACCACGCTGCTGGTCACTCACTCCATCGCGGAAGCCGTGTTCCTGGCCGACGTCGTGGCCGTGATGAGCCCGCGGCCGGGGCGCATCATCGCTCGCACGGAGATCGATTTGCCCCGTCCGCGGACCCCGGAGATGATGCGGTCGACCCGGTTCCACGAACTGTGCGACCACTTCAGCGAGCTGTTGTTCGGCCGCGTCAACCCTGACCAGGCCTGAGCCGTGCAGGACTCGACGGTCCTCCCTGGTGTGTATTCACGCCGGATGCGCCTCTCCCTGTCCAGGATCACCGAGTCGGTCGGTCTGGTCGCCCTCCTCCTGCTCTGGGAGCTGCTCGGCGCGACGGTGTTCCACAAGTCGCACGCCGTGCCGACTCCGACCGCGGTGGTGAGCAAGATGGTGAAGGACGGGTGGCACTTCTACTGGCCCAACCTGCAGACCACCCTCGCCGAGGCCATTAAGGGTTGGTTCTGGGGGAACCTCCTCGGGATAGCCACCGCAATGCTCTTCCTCGTGGCGCCCCTCTTCGAACGCCCCCTTCTGCAGTTGGGCGTGGCGTCGTACTGCCTGCCGCCCGTCGCCATACTGCCGACCTTCGCGATCGTATTCACCGGCGAGACACCGAAGGTGGTGCTCGCCGCTATGTCCGTGTTCTTCACGACGCTCATCGGAACGCTCGTCGGACTGCGCAGCGCCGACCCGGCGGCGCTGGATGTCGTGTACGCGTATGGTGGAGGGCGGCTCAAGCAGTTGACGAAGGTGCGGCTCCGGGCATCTCTGCCCAGCATGTTCGCCGGTCTCTGCATTGCCGCACCTGCAGCTGTCCTTGGCGCCATCATCGGCGAGTTCCTCGGTGGGACGCAAGGGCTGGGCGTGGCGATGATCAACTCCATGCAGGCGCTCGAGGTCGCCAGAACCTGGGGCATCGCCATAGTCGCGACCGCGGCCGCCGGCGCCGGTTTTGGCCTCACCCACCTCGTCGGTCGGCTGCTCACACCATGGGCGCCGGCGGGTGTCCGATGACGTCGACAGAGACGCCACCGCTCACCATCGACATCGAATGGGCGAGGTCAGCGCGGTTGGGCGCCGAGCGGGAGTCAGGTCTCGCTGTCCGGCTCGTTCGCCGGACGCTGGGCACGCTTGTTTCGATCGCCGTCGTGCTCGGAGCCTGGCTGCTGTTCCTGAAGCTGTTCCATGTCAACCACTTCATCGGCAAGACACCCGCGGACGTCTGGCGCTACCTCGTCACGTCGCAATCCGCGGGGGCGAACCGCACGGCGGTGTGGCACGAATCGGCGACGACGCTCCGCGACGCGTTCATCGGGCTCGGCGTGGGTACCGTCGCGGCGGTCGGGTGCGCCGTCGCCTTCAACCTGTCACGCCCGTTCGAGCGCACCGTCATGCCGATCGCGATGGTCCTGCGGTCAGTCCCGCTGATGGCCATGACGCCGTTGATTGTCCTGCTATTCGGCCGGAACCTCAAGACCGTCGCCGTAATCGCGGGGATCGTCACCTTCTTCCCGACTCTCGTCAACGTCAACTTGGCGCTGCGCCGGACGCCCCAGGAGTCGCTGGACCTCTGCCACGCCTACGGGGCGTCTCGCGCGGAGACACTGCGTCGAGTCCAGATCCCGACATCCCTGCCGGCCCTCATGGCATCGATGCGCATCGCGGCGCCCCTCGCCCTCATCGGCGCGCTACTCGCCGAGTGGCTCGCGACTGGCAAGGGCCTGGGCTACCGGATCCTGCAAGTCGGGGCGCTCTCCGATTACAACGGACTGTGGTCACGAGTCGCCTTGGTGACCGTCTACTCGTTCATCCTCTATCGCCTGATCGGCGCTCTGGAGACGATCGTGCTGGCCCGATTCGGGCCCCCCCAGTCACGCTGACATCGGTGTCGGTCTGCGGATCGGGCGCAGTGCAAGTCTTCGAGCAGCTCGCCGCCTGCTTCTGGCATCCGGTGGCCCGAAGCGCCGACGTCCGCTCGGGCCAAGTGACCGGGACCCGGCTGCTCGACCGTCCTTTGGCCGTGTGGCGGGACGGCGACGGCCGGGCGCAGGTCGTCGACGGCATCTGCCCCCACCGCGGAACGAGCCTCGCGCTTGGTGACGTGACCATCGACGGTTGCCTGCGCTGCCCATACCACGGTTGGCGGTTCGACGGCTCCGGGAGATGCACACTCGTTCCCCAACTCGCTCCGTCCCGCCCCATTCCACGGCAAGCCGATGTCCGAGCCTACCGGGTGTCCGAGCACGCCGGCTTGGTCTGGGCCTGCCTGGTTGACGAGGCGGACGAACTGCGGCCTCGGCCCACGTGGGCGGCAGCCACCGACGGCCGACACCAAGTGCACGTCGGGGAGGTGTACGACTGGAAGGCGCAGGCCTTCCGTCAGGTCGAGAACTTCTGCGACGTGGCCCACTTTTCCGTCCTCCACGTCGATACATTCGGCAATCCCGCCCTGGAGGTTGTCGCTCCCTTAGCCGTCGAGGTGAGCGACGACGGTTGGCGGCTGTCGTTCGACTTCCCCTATGAGGCGTGCGACCCGACGGGGAGCCGGCCGCCGGCGCCGATGGTCTTCGAGTACGAGATCGACCTGCCGTTCTCGGTGTCGTTGGGTAACGCCAGCGGTCCTGGCACGTCGTTGTGCATGGCCTCCTCGCCTCTTTCCGCGACCGAGACCCGGGTGTTCTGGGTGTGCACGTTCCCCCTCGACATCGAGGTGGACGAGGAGGCGTACGAAGCGATCGAGGCCCGCATCTGGAACCCCGATCGAGCCATAGTCGAAAGCCAGCGTCCGGTCCGGCTTCCACTCGACCCGCTCGAGGAGCTGCATCTGTCCTTCGACCGGTTCGCCGTCGCCTACCGAAAGCGACTCAAGGAGATCGGGTTCTGAGCAACCCCCGGGCCCGGGCTGCGATGGCATCGGGGTCAAGGTGCACCGGCTGGCCGTCCTCGACGACGACTTCACCCGCGACCATTACGAGCGCGGCACGGCTGCTCAGCCCGGTCAACAGCAGCCCCGAGAGCGGGTCGTGAACGCCGACCCGGTCGACCGTTCGCAGGTCCCACGCCGCGAGATCCGCCTGCCGGCCGGGGGCGATCACCCCCAGGTCGTCGCGTCCCAGGCATGCCGCCGAGCCACGGGTGGCGGCGGCGAGCAGTTCTCTTGCCGACGGCCACCGCTCCGGCACAGCCCGGTGGGCGGCCCGATGCACCAGGGCGGCCAGGCGCAGGTCGCCGAGGAGGTTGGCTCCGTCGTTCGAGGCCGAGCCAGTGGTTCCGAACCCCACCGTGATGCCGGCATCGAAGAACTGACGTAGCGGGGCGACACCCCACCCCATGCGCAGGTCGGGAGCGGGAAGGTGAACCACGCCGACGCCGGCCGCGGCCATCTCAGATATCTCGGACTCGGGCGGATCGACGACGTGTGCCAGCCACGTCCGAGGCTGAGCCCAGCCGTGCTCGGCAAGCAGCCGCCACGGGGTGCACCCGTAGCGCTCCCCGCACACCGTTGCATCGATCTCCTCGTAGAGGTGAGTGTGCAGCCTGACGGCGTCGTGGTCGGCCGCGACCTCTGCGAGCAGGTCGAACAGCTCCGGCTCATCGACGTGCACACCGCAGGGCGCCAAGGCAATCCTGACCCGGGAGCCGGGATTGGGGTCATGGAACGCGTCGATCAGGCTCAAACTGTGAGAGACCACCTCATCCACCGTCTGGACCAAGTCGAGGTCCGGGCCGAGGGTGATCGTCCCTCGGCAGGCGTGGAGGCGCACCCCCACTTCCCGGGCCGCGGCGACAGTGGCTTCCACGTAGGGAAGGGAGGGCCCAGCGGGGAAAAAGTAGTGCTGGTCCGCGACGGTCGTCACCCCGCCCATCAGCGACTCGGTGAGCACTGCCGCAGCCACCGCCTCGACCACGTCAGGGCCGAAGGCGCCGGCCTGGTACCAGCCTTTGACCCGCCGCCCCAGCCCTGCCAGCCACGGTTCGATCGGTGCTCGCTCCAGCTCGGGGACGGCACGGCATGCGCCCTGATACAGGTGCTGATGGGCGTTGATGAGCCCGGGCAGGCCGACAAGCCCACGGCAGTCGACCCGCCGATCGACTTCGGTCGAGAGGTCTATGCCGACGTCGGCAATGGTCGACCCGTCTATGAGGACGTCCGCCCCCTCGAGCTCCGTGCCGGCGTCGTCGAAGCAGGCAAGGCAGTCAAAGCCACTCAGGAGGGTTCGCACTTCAGCGAATGTTGCCTGCCGTGGCCGTCCCGGCTTCGACCGCGATGGCCAGGGTGTCAAACCAGTCGTGACGGGGCCACCAGTGCGGCCCCGACGTGTCCCGGACGACGACGTCGGGCCGCTTTCCTGGTACGAGGGAACCGATCAGGTGGTCGAGCCCCGCGGCGCGTGCGCCGTCGATCGTCGCCATCCGTGCGGCAGCGGAGGGCGTCAGATCCCCGTGGGGCGCTCCGGCGATCCGCGAGGTGAGCACCGCTCGGCGCATCTCGTCGATGCTGTCGGAGTTGCAATTGAGAGTTGCGTTGTCGCTGCCCAAGCCCACGGTGAGCCCCGAACGGTACACGACACGTGACGTGGTGTGGGCTGAATCCGTACCCGATAACCGGCGGTGGGTGACGTATCAAGCCGATGTCGTTCCGGCGGATATGGGACAGTCTCTACTTCGCAGCCGTGGCTTCTATCTCGATAAGGAATTCGGGGAAAGCCAGACGTTGCACACCGAGCAGGGTCGACGCCGGGCGGCAGCGGGCCTTCGTCAACAGTTCTCCAAGCGTCGGTCCAGATGCGAAGAACGCGTCGATGTCAGTTACGTAGTAGTTGAGCCGGACTACGTCGGAAAGCTGCATTCCGCTTTGCGAGAGGACCAGTTCGAGGTTCGCGACCGCCTGCGTGATCTGCTTGTCCATGTCGCCGGGGTGCACGGGCGCGCCGTCTGGATCCACAGAGGTTTGTCCAGCGCAGTAGACGACGCGTTGCGCTTCGGCCACGACGTGCGCCTGCACGAATCCGAACTGGTCCTGCCAGGTCCAGGGGTTGACGAATTCTCTTTGCATGATTGTCCTCCTGTCGGTTGTTCAAAATGGGTCATGGTTCGGAGTCGGCGGATGTCAACTGCCGGATTATTGACCCAGCATCGAGCCAGACGTTTTCACGCGACATCCGTTGGTCCTTGAATTCCCACAGGTGCAGCATCCGGAACGAGATCCGCTTGCCTTGACCCGCCACACCGAGGAATTCGCCAGGAACGCTTCCGTACCATTGGTGCTCGATTACGCAGAAGTCCGCTCCATACCAGGCGCGGTTCACGTCCATCCGCTCCGTCTCGAGGTTCGTGGTGAGCATCTCATAGAAGCCTCTCGCGGCCTGGGGGCCGCTGAGTGGGCCGTGTGGTGCCCCGACGACATCGTGGATCACGTCGTCGGTGTACATCGCCACACACCCGTTGGTGTCTGCGGCGGCCTCCGCGGCCAGGTGTGCTTCGATGAGCCGATTCATCTCTACCGGTTGCATGAAGCCCCCTATATGATTTAGTACGTGATCCGTACTAACGATAGTACAGGAGCCGTACTACCCGGGGCAAGCGATTCATTGGCGCGGACACCGAGCGCCGCGGGACGGCTCCGACAGGCCGCTCGCGTAATGCGACTCGAAATGCTCGGGCGCCTCCACCGAGCCGGATACCCCGACGTCAGCTACGCACACATCCCGATCTTCCGCTACCAAGGACCCGAGGGTCGTCAACCGAGCGAGATCGCCACCACCGCCCACCTCTCCAAGCAAACAGTCAACGACATCCTCGGTCAGCTCGAGCGCTCCGGATATCTCAAACGCCAACCCCACCCCGATGATGGCCGGGCCCGTATCGTTCGACTTACCGCTCGCGGCCGGCGCCTGGAGGCGGCCATTTGGCAGGCAGGACGCGACGTCGAGAAGACGTGGGAGGAACGGATCGGCGAACCGGCCTGGGCAGTCTTCCGGGCCGTGCTCGATCAGATTGCCGAAGAGGACCCCACCGCCGTCCCAGCCGACGGCACGTAGCCCGGGCTGCCCTTCCCCAAGCTCGCCAGGACGCACCACAGTCCCGGACTGCCCCAGAACGAACCCGGAGGCTCAATCGATCGACCACCCCAAAGATGTCGATCCGGGATGGTTATACGGGTGATCGGTTATCGGGTCGTTGGGGTGGCCCGACAACACGGGCAGGAGCCTCCCCAACCGCCAGACGTCGAGCCTCGGCTGTGCCGAAGCTGGGCACCCTGCATCGTCCAGCCAAGGGCTTCTCTGCGATCACGACTGGTCAAGTGCCGGTCAGGGTCCCTCGGATGTCCTTCATGAGTAGTAGGAGGTGAAGCTCGTTGGTCGGGCTGGGTCGGAATTCGGGTACGAGATGCAGATAGAAGTCCCGGGCTTGTGGTGTCTCGGCGTGGATCAGCAGACCGCGACAGCCGATCCGGTCGGACAGTTCGACCAGCCGGGCGAACACGTCTTGGAGAAGGGCGGCTCCTAGACCTTGGCCTTCGTGGCGGGTATTGACCCCGAGGCGGGCGAGCAGGGCCGCCGGCTGGGGATACCTGGCGGCGCCTTTGCGGACCCGGGGCGTGGCGGCCTCGGCAGTCACGTGGGCCATGCACCACGCGTAGTAGGCCACCACCCGCACATCGCCAGGCTCGGTGACCACAAACACCCTCGTCGTTCCCACCGCTACCGACTGGCGGGCGTAGCGGCGCAGCCAGCTGGTCTGCTCGGCGGAACGGCACTCGAGAATCCTCCTAGCCACGGCGTATACCAGCCAGCTTCGGCCAAGAGCGGCGACGAACGCACCTCACAAACCCGCAGTTCAGGGGGTTCGCCGAGTCTCCCCCGGCGGTTGGTCAGCCGGGGGAAACGTCGACGATGTCAGTGGTGCCTATGCCTAGACCTGGCACGGATCCGAGGTAGCTCGCATCCCCGAAGGTAAATAGCCCGCCGTCCGCGGCGACCAGGTTGTAGCCGCGACCATCCGGGGTAGAAGCGATCCCGACGACCGGCTGGTTGAGATGCTGGGCACCGGTCGATCCGTAAAAGCCCGCGTCACCGAACGTGAAGACACCTCCGTCCCGAGCGACCAGCCAGTACCCCCGCCCATCCGGAGTCGCCGCCATCGCGACGACAGGTTGATTGAGGTGAATGGCTCCGGTAGACCCGTCAAATGGTGCGTTGAACGAGAAGATCCCGCCGTCGGACGCGACCAGCCAGTACCCACCCGTTGCCGGATCGAGGGAAATACCAGTGATCGGCTGGTTGAGCCTGATGTTCCCCGTCGACCCGTAATACGGAGCGTTCCCGAACGCGAAGACGCCGCCGTCTGACCCGACCAACCAGTAGCCGCCTCCTCCGCCAGTGTTCGCCAGCCCGACGATCGGACGGTTCAGGGCAACCCCGGCCATCGAACCGTACGCGGGTTCACCGAAGGCGTAGACCGCGCCATCGGCGCCGGCGACTCGGTAACCCTCAGGGGAGGGGGTGGCCACCGCTCCCGACACCGACAAGGATGCGAGGTGAGACTTGAGGCCCGCACCGAAAGCAGTCGGGGTGCCGTCGTAGGAGCTGATCAGCGCCGGGAATCCGCCACAGCTGTATGTGTCCCAGGCCCACCCGAGATACGACACGCCATGAGCGTCCGCCCACGACATGTACGAATCGATGAAACCGGCCGCGCAGTCGTCCTCACCGAGCTCACCGGTGACGACCGGAACCGTTCGGGCGACGGGGGCGATCGTCGAATCCCAGCAACTGGCGGAACACCCTCCGAAGTTGTAGACGTGCACCGAAGCCGCCAATTGGTTGTCAGGGTCGACCGGTTTGTTGGCAAGCCAACCGGACAGGTCGCCTGCCCAACCCAGTCCCCCGATCATGATCGGCTGGGACGCCCCCGTGGAGCGAACGGCGTCCACAAGAGTCTGCATGCCGGCCGCCTGCCACCCACCGGAGGTGACACAACCGTTGCGCCAACAGGACCAGGAGATGTCGTGAGGCTCGTTGTATAGGTCGAACACGACCGCGGGGTTGGACTTGAACGCGGAGGCAACAGACGACCAGAAGGCCGGCGAATGGTCGGCGTCCGCCATTACCTGCTGCCCCTGTGCGAGGGTCGTTCCCGGGGCCGACCAGTGAAGATCGAGAATCGCAACGATGCCGGCGGCGTTGAGCTCGGACACGTACCCCTCGATCGCGGCGCTGTAGTTAGGCCCTGAGTCGGCCGGCTTGACGCCGTTGATACCAAGCCAGCAATCCTCGTTGAGAGGGACGCGTACCGCGTCGATGTGCCAAGAAGCCATGGTGGACACGGAGCCGGCATCCGAAGGGCCGTCGAATATCCCCCAACCGCCGGTACAGGCGTACTCCGTTCCAGAACGATCGACACCGAGCATCCGCACCGGTCGGCCCGACCCATCGACAAGCGCATTTCCCGCGACCCTGACGGATAGCCCCGCTGTCGCGCTGGACGCGAATGTCAGTGCACTTGTTGAAGCGTGCGTCCCCGCCGGTATCACAAAAGTCGCGGCTCCCACGAGCGCTCCGGCGGGAAGCACACCGACGACCGCGCGCGCGACTCCTTTGATTGCTGCGGAAACTAGCACCAATAGGAGATTTCGGCGCCATTCCGCCGCGACTCAAGTGGCGTCTACGTCGTCGGTGGGGTCGATCCCGGCGGTGCAGTCGTAATCGTCGTCGTGGTTGTGTTCGACGGGGCCGGATTTGGATTCGCGCGCTCCACCGATGTTGTCGTCATCTGCGACGTGGCCGAAGTCGGGACAGCCTCGACAGTGGATCCACCAGAGGTTGCCGAAGAGAGATAGGACTCCAGACGTCCCACCGACAAGCCGTCGGCGGCAAGGATGCTGCGAAGAGTTACGAGATCGGAATACAGGGTGGGAGTGAAGTGGAGGAGGATGATGTCCCCGCCGCGCAGCCTCTGTCCGGCCACGGCCAGCCGGCCCGCCGACATCGTGGCAGACCATTCGACGACTGCGCCGAGACCGCAGCCGTGAGCGACTTTCTGGGTGGTCGGGTTCCATGCCCCGTACGGCGGTCGAAGCAGAGTCGGGGTGTGACCGAGCAGCCCGGCGTAGTCACGGACGGGACGACACACCTCGTAGCTCTGCCGGTCCGGTCCGAGCGAGGTGAGGTAAGGATGGTCGTAGGTATGGTCCTCGATCGTCGCGCCGGCCGCCGACATCTGACGGAAGTAGTTCGGATCCCCGGCGGCCGCCCGCTCGATTAGGAAGATGGAAATCGGCCAACCGGTCTGGCCGAGAAATCCGATGACCCGAGGGTCCCGCACCCACCCGTCGTCGATCGTGACGAACACGACCGGCGAAGACAGGTGGAGCCGGTAGAACACTGGGGCGGCCGCGGCGTTGGAGGTCAGAAGGGGGGTCGCGGCCGGTGCAGTCGGAGTGGCCGGAACAGAGGGCTCTGTGTCGGTTGGCTGGGCGAGCGGTGGAGTTGTCGTTGACGGCCCCACAAAGAACGGCAGGGTAGGGGTGGTCGTAGAGGGTGCAACGGTCTCGGCCTTGCGGCGGGGTGAACCCGGCACCGCGACGACCAGAGCAGCAAGCAATATCGCCGCCGCCGCGGCCCCGGCGATCGCAGTTGCCACCCTTGGTCGGGCCAGGCGTGAGAAACGCCCCATGAAGCTCATTCCACCGATCTTTCCTCAGGTGACCGAACGGTCACCACATGAAACGCACGGTCAGTCTAGGAGTAGCGTCTAGACGTCACTGCCGGAATAGAAGGGGATGGTCGAAATGGGCACCGGCCAGAAAGACGTCTGCACCCCCAGAATCGTGGCCGTCGGCAACAAGCAGGCTGCTTGGATCTTCGCCGAGTTCCAGACCGACCGGACGGTAACGCAGCTGAGCGCCTGGCTCGAGCCAACGGACTGGCCCCAGTGGGGCGGGAAGCTTTTCGAATCCATGACGCCCGTCGGCGAGCGCACCACGGCAAAAGACAGCGACGGTGACCGGTGGCACGGCAAATACCTCGAGGCGGTGAACATCGGAGGGCGGAAACTTCATACCGTCCTGCAGTGCGACGGGAAGCAGACGTCGAAATGGGCGGCGATGACGTACGACCTCGACCACAGCGTTGTCGACGTCTTGACCGTCGACAGAGGTTTTCTCTGTGCTCTGGATCTCGGGAAAAGGCGTCTCGTCAAGGCCCTCAAGATCGTGGGTTTCACGGACCCGGTCGACAACGCTCTGGCCACAGCCGTGTGCCCGGAATGGACCGAGTGGATGAAGGAGGCCACCAAGACCGCTGCGGAACAGCTCGAAGGGAGCCCGGTGGGCGAAACCCACGGAGCACTGGGCGATGCGGGAGCGGACGACGCGAGTGCGACCGAAGCCGCCGCGGGATTCACACGTGGTTACGCGCAGCAGTGGGCCGATTGCATGTCAGGAATGACGGACTTCTACGGGAACTACGCTACCGACGTTGGCAACCGTCTTTGGTCGGGGCAATACGGTCCTAAGGATGCTGCCGAAGACAGCAGCCGTCTCTTCCTCAGGCTGGCCCGGGACTGGTCACGGGTTTGGCGCGCCGGGAATGTCGTGGCCGAGGGGTTGGCCGGAGCCGACGTTCCCCCGAGCGGGGGAGTGCCGTCGGGCGGCGGTGCCTGGAAGAGGTCACTCGAGTACTCGACGGTCTTCGTGCCGGCGCCGAGCACAACCGTGACCGTCGAGGTATCGGACCTGTCGCGTGTCGCCAAGAAGCAGGCGACGATCCGGTCCAAGGCGATCAAGGTCGACCCGGCGCGAATCGACGGGCGTCCCGGCAACGGGGGCAGCGAGCCGGTGTCGGTCAGGCTTCTCACCGATACAACCGCGTTACCACCTGGCCTCTACGAGGGAGAGCTGACACTTCGTTCCAAAGACGGCCACGACACCACGGCGCCGGCGCTCTTCTATGCGAGCGGGGCTCGCCCGACGCCGAAGGAAGGATGACCGCATGGATGATGAGAGAGCCGAGGACCGGCTAGGTCGACTAGTCGAGCGTCTCCTCTCCTCAGCCGAAACAGCTGCGTCATCCGGGGATTGGGAGCGGGTACGCGACATCTGTTCGGATGTTCTCGAAGTTGCGCCGGCGAACGACCGCGCAAAAGGGCTCCTCGAGCGTGTGCGCGCGGAGGAATCCCTTGCCGAGGGTCAGCGCGCCTTTGTGACCATGCTCTTTTCGGACCTCGTTCGCTCGACAGATCTAGCGGACGTCCGGGAGCCCGAAATCGTCCGCGACCTTTTTCGCGTGTACCGCCAGGCGGTTACCGAGGCGATCGAGGGGTTGGGAGGTTGCGTACTGCAGTTCGTGGGCGACGGAGTCGTGGCGTGCTTTGGCTATCCAGCGGTGTTCGAAGACGACGCTAGGCGAGCCGTCCTCGCCGGGCTCGGCCTGGTGGAGCGGATGGCGTCCGTTGAACCGGAGCTGCGGCGACGCTATGGGATCGAGGCGTCCGTCCGGGTTGGCATACACACCGGGACCGTCGTGGTGGCCGGCCGCACGCCGGGCCCGTTGGGATCGCCCTCGATCTTCGGTCTGGTCGCCAACATGACCTCACGGCTCCAGGCAGAGGCCCAACCGGACACCGTGGTCATAAGCGACGCCACGAAGCAACTGGTCGAGGAGTACTTCGAGCTTTCCCCGTTGGGTATGCGCAATCTCAAAGGGATCTCTCGGCCCGTCGAGGTCTACCGCGTCCTGCGCTCATTCGACGCGGGCCGCCTCGATGACGGAACACCCCTGCAAGCGACCCTGATCGGCCGGGATGCCCCGCTCGACGAGCTGTCGAGCCACTGGCGCGGGGTGCTCGCCGCCGCGCGCGACGACCGAGGGCCTGCAACCCCTGCCGTCATCGTCCGGGGCCAGGCGGGTATCGGAAAGTCACGGCTGGTCGCCGATTTCTGCACGCGAGTCGCGGGCGAGGGTGGCACGGTCCTTCGCGCATACTGTTCGCCGTACCACACCAACGTCGCGCTGTGGCCGATGTCTCGAATGCTCGAGTATCGCCTCGGTCTCTATCCGGAGCAACCGGAGGAGGAACGCATCGCCGCGGTCGAGCGGCGCATCAGCGCGGTTGGTATGGGAACCTATGAATTCCTCCCGTTGCTCATGCCGCTCCTCGGGATTCAGATGGCGGAGGAGAGATCACGTCTCGAGGTTGACCCCATCGCGTTGCGCGCCGAGACCCTCGCGGCGCTCGTGAACTGGCTAACCCGTTTCGCAAAGGCCAACCCGACCCTGCTGGTGGTCGAAGATCTTCACTGGGCCGACCCGACGACCGTCGAGCTCATGGGGCTGCTTGCCAAGGAATCCTCACCCGGCGTCCTCGTCGTCGCCACCAGCCGCGAGCAGCTGATCGCACCATGGTCCGCCCTGGCCGCCGACGTCGAGCTCGGCGCTCTCTCCGCAGACAAGTCAGAGGAACTGATCGACGAGATGACCCAGGGCCACGAGCTCAGCGACGATCAGCGCCGAATGATCGTCGACCGTGCACAGGGTGTCCCTCTGTTCGTTCAGGAGCTCGTACGCAGCGCGTTGCGGAGCACATCAGGCGAGACGGTCCCCGTCCGGTTACAGGAACTCCTCGCCGCTCGCCTGCGTGCTCCCGGAATTGATCTTCGGACAGCGCAGCTGGCGGCGACGCTCGGGCCCGTCTTCGAAGAAGGAGCGCTCAGAGAACTCGCTGAGGCTCCAGTCTCCGACGCCCTTTCGCAACTGCACGCTGCCGGGATAATCGAGCCGGTCGGTGACGCCCGGCACGCCAGTTACCAGTTTCGCCATGTCCTCCTGCGGGACGCCGCCTACGAAACCCAGGTCCTCGACGCAAGGCGCGACCGTCACGGCCGCATAGCTCGCCTGCTCGAGCCCAGGGCTGTTGGTCCGGGCGACTTGGCGATCGTCGCCCATCACTACGACCTTGCCGGTGATCACGCGCGGAGCATCCCGGGCTACATCTCGGCGGCGCTCGCCGCGCAGGCCGAGGCAAGCCACACCGAGGCGAGGCGGCTGCTGGACCGGGCGCTCGAACTCCTTCTGTCAACCCCGGGGGGCGACGAGCGTGATCTCACCGAGTTGAACATCCGGCTGCTCCGCAGCATGAGCGTCAGCTCGCTGTTCGGCTATGGCTACCAGGAGGTCTACGACGACTTCCACTGCGCCGAAGCAATCTGCCGTAGGCACAGCAACAACGCTGCGATCATCCCGGCGCAGGTGGGCATCTGGAGCTACATGTTCGTCCGCGGCGAGCTCGGGATGGCGACATGGTTCCTGGCTCCGTTGAGCAATTCGGTCGACTCGCCAGAGGTCTCCTGGTTCGCGCCGGAGATCAAGTCGTGCATCGGCTACAACTGTCTTTACGCGGGCGAGCTTGCCGACGCGAAGCGGCTGCTTTTGGAGGCCTGGGAGGGATACATGAGCAGGCCCGAAGGGGTCAGGGTTTCACCCGTGTGGCCGCTGCCAAACGATCCGATCGCAGTGTCTGCGGTGGCACTTGCGTGCGTCTATGGCCTCGAAGGAAACCCTCTCGAAAGCGCGGCATGGGAGGAGCGGGCCATATCGGTGGCTGAAAGCGTCGGATTTCCACGCGGACCGTTCAGCCTTGCTTTCGTCACCACCTATCTGTCGTGGCTGCGCATGATCATGGGAGACAACGCTGGCGCGCGAGCGCTAGGCCGTCGAACAGTCGAAATCGCGGACCTGCACCGATTCGATTACTTCCGAGCGATCGGATACCAGTACGTCCTCGTTCCGGACGGTGACACCGGAGCATCAGAGGATGAGTTGGCAGGATGGGAAGCCGCCATGGACATGGTCGGGCACGCGGCGTTCAGAGCAGGCTTTCATTGGATCGCCGCGCGCAACCACGCTGCTCGAGGTGACCTGAAGCGAGCCCTCGACGAGGTTGACGAAGGATTCGACAGAGTCGAGAAGTCTGGCGAGCGGGTACACGAGCCCTACCTTCTGATCTTGCGCGCCGAGCTGGTGGCACAGGCGTTCCCCGACCGGACCGACGAGGTGATCGCCGATCTGCGGGCTGCCGTTGATCTTGGTAAGAAGCAAGGTTCCCTCCTGCTCGCCCTGCGAGCCGCCAACCAGATCGCTCACCTCCCCGGGCGATCGCGCCCTGCGGACTGGCCGGAACTCTTGCGCACGACCGCTGACTTGATGACGCCATCGTCGACCAGCCGAGAGTTGGCGGAAGCTCGAGCCCTGCTCGGCTCTTAAGTGGACGCGTCGGGGCGGCCCTCCGTCGCCATCCTCGGAGGTGGGATGGCGGCGCTGACAGCCGCATTCGAGCTTTCCGAAGGACGGTGGCGGGACCGGTTCCAGCGAATCACCGTCTACCAGCGCGGGTGGCGTCTCGGCGGCAAGGGCGCAAGCAGCCGAGGTGCCAACGGACGGATCGAGGAGCACGGCCTTCACGTCCTCCTCGGGTACTACGACCACACCTTCGAGCTGATGCGCCGCTGCTACGACGAGCTGGATCGCGCGGTGACCGACCCCCGCTGCCCGATCCGATCGTGGGACGACGCGGTGTCACCCGCCAATCGAGTCGGCGTCGCCGACTTGCACGACGGCAGATGGGTCCCGTGGATGGCCCGTTTCTCGGCCACACCCGGCATGCCCGGCACGCCCGGCAATACGAGCTCGTGGCCGGCGAGCCCCGCTGAGATCGCCCGACGATCTCTGCAACTGCTTGCCGACTTCTTACGCTCGTTGGCCCCGGCGCGACCGAGTCGAACCCGCGACCGGATCTACCTGAGCGCCTCGCCGCTCCCGGAGGGAGGAAAGACCGAGCAGCTTGGCGATATCGACGCGCTCGTGAGGGGAGCAGCCGTTCTCGGCCTGGTCATTCCGTTCAGCATGGCCCGAAGGCTTACATCGGTGGGCAACCTCGTCTCTGGGAGCCCTGACGGTGGGCTGCCGAGGATGCTCGAGGATCTCCGGGTGGGCCTCAGAGGCGCGGTGAACTCGAACGCGATATCACGGCGGACGCTTCACCTCGTCGAGATCGTCACCGCCAACCTGGTGGGAATCTTCGGCGACGGTTTGCTCGAAGCAAACGAGGATTATCGATCGATCGACCATCTCGACTATCGGGAGTGGCTCTCGGGTCACGGTATTGATCCGGAAGCCCTCTCCTCGCCTCTACTTCGCGGGATGTACGACCTGACCTTCGCCTACGAACAAGGTGATCCGTCCCGTCCCCGGTTCAGCGCCGGTCTCGGACTTCAGTTGGCCACCCGCATGCTTCTTGGCTACTCGGGCGGACCCTTCTGGAAGATGCGCGCCGGGATGGGTGAGATCGTGTTCGCACCGCTCTATCAGGTTCTGTTCAACCGAGGTGTGGACTTCAGGTTCTTCCACCGGGTTGATTCGGTTCGCCTCAGCACCGACCGTCGCTCCGTCCAGGCCATTGAAATGGGCCTCCAGGCTGAGCCAGCTTCGTCTACCGGGGTCTATTCGCCGCTGGCCGAGGTCAACGGCCTCCCGTGCTGGCCGGCTGAGCCATTGAAAGGGCAGGTCGTTCGACCAGAGTGGATCGAGGACCTGGATCTGGAGTCGTACTGGTCTCCCCGTCGAGATTCCGGGAAGGTGGTTCTCCGGGCGGGCGAGGACTTCGACCAGGTCGTTTTTGGTATTTCGCTCGGGATGGTGCCGTACGTCTGCGGGGAGTTGATCGAAGAATCGCCCGCGTGGCGGTCGATGGTCAGCGGGGTGGGGACGGTGGCGACTCAAGCATTCCAGTTGTGGCTCAAGGCCGACGAGCGGGAACTCGGGTGGCCGGGCAATCCGGGCGACATCGTCAGCGGGTTCACCGAACCGTTCGACACGTGGGCTTCCATGTCGCATCTGCTGGAGTTCGAGGACTGGCCCGATGCCGAACGCCCGAAGTCGATCGCATACTTCTGCAGCCCCCTCAGCCCAGAGCCGCCGCGATCCCAGGTGTCCGCGTCGGACGCCGTTCTCGCCCGAACCCGGGAGTTCCTCGACCGCGAGGTGAAGGTCCTTTGGCCGCGAGCCGTGGGGCCAAAAGGGTTCCGATGGGATCTCCTATGCGACGGGGATGGAGCGGGCCGGCTCACGAGCCAGTTCTGGAAGGCGAACGTCGATCCCTCGGATCTGTACGTTCAGTCGCTGCCGGGAACAGATAGCTTTCGGATGGCTCCCAATGCCACGGGCTTTGACAACCTGCTGGTCACCGGCGACTGGACCGA
The DNA here is from genome assembly GCA_036378675.1 of Acidimicrobiales bacterium. Taxonomy (NCBI): domain Bacteria; kingdom Bacillati; phylum Actinomycetota; class Acidimicrobiia; order Acidimicrobiales; species Acidimicrobiales bacterium. The sequence continues at coordinate 47,695 of DASUWA010000024.1, read as the reverse complement.
TTGCGGCCTCAACGCCGGCTGCCTGGAAGCCGCGACGATGTCGGGGAAGCTCGCTGCGGCTGCGGTCACCGAGCGGGCAACGTGCAGATGAGCGGCGGCCCGGACGCACGGGTCGAACGTCCCGGCGGAAAGTTGGGATTGATCTCACAGGTGCAGGAGTTCGGCTTCGACTCGGCGCGTGTCGTGGTCAACCGGTTCGCCGAGATGTTCGAGCGTTTTCAGAGCGGGGTTGGCATCGCAGGAGTGATCCCAGAGTTTCTGTTGTTCGGGGACGGCGGTCTGGTGGATCGGACTGCTGATGGAGCCCACTTCACCCTTCCCGATACGGAACCAGGACGGCGGAGCAACCGCCAGATCTGGCTGCACAACCCGACCGCCCAGGCCAGTCCGAGGTTGCGCCTTTGGGCACCGCCGCTTCTGACCCACGACGGCCACACGCTCGATCCCTCAGCGATCGTCTTCACCCCCTCGACCGTCACGGCGATCGAAGCCGACTCGAGCCTCGACATCCTGGTCACCGTTTCCGTCCCCAACGACGCTCGCCCCGGTAAGTACCACGGTCAGATCTTGGTGGAAGGGTTGCCGGATACCTCGTTTCCCGTGTGCATCGCCGTTTTGGAAGCACGATGATCGCCGCCCGGGCCGCTTCGGTCATCGAGAGCTTGTCCCGTTACGGGGCGACCGTCTCGGAGGCCATCCGGAGCGAACTGGAGCCGATGGCGACTTCCGCGTACCTGGGCCCTCTTTTGTCCGAGTACCCGTCGCGAACCGGCAAGGCGCTGCGGCCGAGCATGTGCCTTGCAACGGCCGAAGCGTTCGGTGGGGCCCTCGACGACGCTCTCCCGTCCGCGGTCGCGATCGAGCTTCTTCACAACGCGTTCCTGGTGCACGACGACATCGAGGACGGGAGCGTTCTCCGCAGGGGCAAGCCGACCCTCCACCGGATCTACGGCACCCCTCTTGCCATCAACGCCGGCGACGCACTCGCGCTGTACGCCATGGGAACGCTCCGAAACAACATCGACCGCATGGGTGCCCGGCTGGCACACCAGGTGATGACCGAGTTCGATTTCATGAGCCGGCAGACGGTCGCAGGGCAGGCCCTCGAACTGGGGTGGTTGCGTGACGCACGGCTCGATCTCACTCCGGACGACTACCTCGATCTGGTCATGAAGAAGACCTGCTGGTACACCACCGTCTTACCGTTGCGGGTAGGGGCTCTGATCGGATCGCGTGGCGCTGCGAACCTCGAGCCGATGATCGCGTGCGGGTTCCACCTTGGTGCCGCCTTCCAAATCCGCGACGACATTCTCAACCTCACGGGCGACGAAGCTCTGTACGGCAAGGAGCGATTCGGCGACCTTAGAGAAGGTAAGCGGACGCTAATCCTCATCCACCTCCTCGCCGCTGCCGACGCTTCGGACTTCGGATGGCTACGCGACTACCTGGGCCGGCCGTCGTCGCTGCGTCGTCCTTCAGAGGTCGGGAAGGTCTTCGACCTCATGGTGGCCTACGGGAGCATCAGCTTCGCCGGTGAGTTCGCAAGAGGCGTCGCGAGTAGCGCCCGGGCCGCGATGGACGCAGCATTCGCAGGGCTTCCCGAGACGCCTGCGCGTCGGTTCCTCGGCGAGCTGGTGCAGTTCATGGTGGAGCGGGAGCGCTAGCGGTCAGCGGCGAACCAGCCTGTCGAGGGCGATCGCGAGAGCTGTGGCCACATTCAGGGAGTCGACCCCCGGGGCCATCGGTATCCGCACGCTGCACGACGCCGAAAGCCGGGCAGCCTGGCTCAACCCGTGGCCCTCGGCTCCGACGATGACAGCGATCTTCTCGGGAGGGCTCATCGAACCAACCGTGTGAGGCGAACGCGGATCGAGCGCCACGATCGAAAACCCGTGTCCCGCAAGCTCGGACAACCCGGCAGGCCATGGGACAATCCGAGTGAACGGAACCCTCAGCACGTGCCCGAGCGACACGCGCACAGACCGACGGTAAAGGGGATCGCAACAAGTCGGGTCAAGGAATACCGCTCCGGCACCGAGCGCAGCCGCGTTGCGGAAGATTGCGCCCAGGTTCTCGTGGTCGTTGACACCCTCGACCACCACGACAGCGTCACAGCCTTCGAAGATCTCGCTGGGTTGTCTCGTTGGCAGCCGCTCGGCCAGTGCGAGGACGCCTCGGTGCACGCGAAATCCGGCTATCTCGTCGAAGACCTCCGAACCCGCAATGTACGCATGCACGCCACGGTCTTCCGCCTGCTCCAACACGTCAGTGGCCGAACTGAGGCGGCTCGGCGTCAGCAAGAGCGAGAGCACCGGCCATTGAGACTCGAGCAGCACACGGACGGTTCGCAATCCCTCGACGACGAAGACACCATGATCGGCCTCGAGTGACCGTCTCAGCTCCACGTCACGGAGATTGCGGTACAAGTCGAGCCGAGGGTCGGCCGGATCGTCGACCTCGACTATCAACGTCGCGCTGGACTACCGGGCGTCGCCGACCGCCGGCGCCTCTCGCCTCGCAGCCACCTCTGCAGCCGGCTCGTAAACGAGCGTCCTCTGCTCGAGGCCACGGAGCTCGATCTCGTCCGCGACCATCCACTCCTTCGACTCGCGACCCGACCGCGCTATCGCTTCCTCGCTTGCGAGCACTCTGCTGAATCGTCGCTTCGCCTGGTCGGTCAGACGGGACGCTTCGTTCACCGGAATTCCGATCACCGTGTACTCGTAGCGCTGCTCGGCACCCACATTCCCGGCGACTACCGACCCAGCGGAAACGCCAACGGCCGCGTCGAGATCAGGGTGTAACGCCGCGAGGGTGAGAAGCTCCCTTCGGATCGTCCGAGCGGCGCGTAACGCCCGCATCGCGCAATCCTCCATCGCGATCGGGGCGCCGAACACGCAAAGAGCGCCGTCGCCCTCGAACTTGTTGACCCACCCGCCCTCGGCTGACACCACCTTGATGATGGCTCCGAAGAACTCGTTCAGCAGGCTGACAACCTGATCGGGAGGGTAACGGAGCGACAGCGTCGTCGACCCGAGGATGTCGACGAATAGAACTCCGACTTCTCGCCGCTCCCCTCCAAGTGATATCCCGCGCTCCACCGCCTGCCGAGCCACCTCGTCACCGACGTGACGTCCGAAGAGATCCTGTAGAGCGTTGCGCTCACGCAGCCCCGAAACCATCTGGTTGAATCCGGCCTGCAACAGACCGAGCTCCCCTGCATCATCGACGTCCACCGTCACGTCGAGCTGTCCACGCTGCACTTGACTCACCGCCGACCGGAGGTTGCGCATCGGCAGCGCAAGAGAACGCGCAGCGACGTAAACGACGAGGGTGCCCGAGGCAAGGCCGGCGCCCACGATGAACCAAATCGCTGCCGCACTCGGTGGCTCGCTGGCAGGGCGACCGATGAAGGTAAGACCGATCATCAGCAGAAAGACGTCGGCACCGACCGCCCAGGACGCAATCAGCCGGGTCCGCACACCGGGAACCATTGTCCGCTCGGGAACTCGCGTCGCAAGCGTAAGCCGCACCAAGGGCCGAAAAGCAGATTCGGCGAGCAGATAGATGAGAGCGCTCGTTGTGAACCCTCCGAGAAGTATCGAAGCCGTGACTCGAACGACCGCGCCCCACGGGTGGCCTACCGCGGTTATCCCGGCCCAGAGCGCCGCGGCACCTAGCCAGCCAACCAGTGAGAACGCTGCGTACATGACTGGGAGGTTCAGGGTGCGACGCTGTTCGGCGGGGTTCGGCCCCCGGCCGGCCATTACCCACTCGGTCGCTTTCGTGGCGATTCTCGGGAAGAACCACGAGCCGACCAAGAGCGATGCGACCAGGTAGACACACAGGGTTATGAAATCGCCCAAGCCGAACCCGCTTTGCCCCTTGATGTGCTGACTGGTCAGCGCGCCGGAAATGGCAGCAAGCCCAGCACCGACGACATTGGCCAGGACGATGTTCCGATGGTTCCTCGTCGAGATCCGCCGAAGCACGAGTTCCCTGGTCTCCTGGACCCCGGTTGGCTGATCCCCCATCAGATTCAATCGTTGCTCAACAGGTCCGATGGCGCAACGTGTCTCACGGCACAGGTGCCTTAAGGCTCAGGTGCGTGGTTAATGCAGGATCAAACCTCTGACCAGGCAACGTACCTAGGACGACCAGAAACCCTCGAGACGAGCGGCTTCCGACTCGCCCTGCCGGATTCCGGCCGCATAGGCCGCAACTGCCAGCGAGAAGTCCATGAGGTTCAACCCGTACCCACTGATGTCGAGCATCTCCGCCCCGGGGACGATGACCTCGACCTTTGACCCGCCGTCGCGAAGCCGGTCGAGCTGGGAGCGGGTCGCGCCCATCACTGCATCGAGGGCCGGCAATCCGAATTCTTCCGGGACTTCGAGGAGCGTGCAGGACACCGCCAGCACGACGTCGTGTCCGTCGGCCACGTCGGCGTTGAGCATGTCCCTGACGCCTCCGTCCATCCAACGCCTTCCGTTGATCGTGACGGGCGGGAAGATTCCGGGGACGGCGCAACTTGACGCGACCGCAGCCCGTGCGTCCACTCCTGAACGTTCGTCCCAAACCTGGAACTTCCCGTCTTCGGTGTCGACGGCGGTGCAAGAGAAACCCGTGGGCCACGCGGCGCCGTCAAATCTCGAGAACATCCCCAACCAGCGCTCCTCGTCCATTGTTCGAGCAGCAAGTGCTGTCTTTCCAAGACGGGCGCGAACCGCTTCGGCCGCTTCCGGGTGGGCAGCGGCTTCCGCAAGCGCGGCAATGAGCAGCTCGAGGTCTTCGCTCGCGTCGGCGGAGGTTGGGCCGCCTTCTTCCACCCCGGCTGCTGCCCCAACATCTCCGATCGCCTGGGTCAGGTCGTCTCCGGAGGCGAGAGTGAATCCAACCACCGAACCAGCAGAGGTACCGATCACGGTGTCTGATTTTGAAACGTCCACCCCGTTGCCTCTGAGTCCTACAAGGAGGCCGGCTTCCCACCCGATGCCTACCGGACCGCCTCCCCCGAGTACCAAAGCACGCGTCATAGGTAGCGAGGCTAACTGAACCGAGCGACTCATCGCCCTATCTGACGGCGGCGATGATGGCGTCGCGTCCCCGCCGCCACACAACAGCACACTCCGCAAAACCAGCATCCGCGAGCGCCGACAGATGCCAATCTTCAGGCGGGGCGAACTCGTCACCCCGATCGGCGAACCGGCGATTGCGTTCGGCGACCAGTGGACCGAGCACTAAGTCCTCGTGCATCCGGGACCACCAGCTTTCCCAATCATGTCGTTCGCCTGGAAGCGCATCTATCTCCCCGTTCAACACATCGGCGCACCTGCGGGCCAGGTCCGGGCTCCCGTCGAGCGGCGCGTGATCAGCATTGAGGAACACCCCTCCAGACCGCAGCTTCCGGAACAGTTCGGCGTACAGCCGGCGGACTTCGGGGCCGCTCAGCCAGTGCAAGGCAGTAGCCGTTACGACAGCGTCGAACTCGCCGCCGGCGGCCTCGGACCATCCGCTGCGACGCAGGTCGGCCTCGACCACGAGTACCTCGGGATTGAGCGACCGGTAGATGGCCAAAAGTGCCGGGTCAAGATCAACTGCGACGATCTCGGCGTCGGCCCGGACCGCGAGGATCCTTTTGGTCAGGGAACCGGGACCGCAGGCGAGATCCAAGACACGAAGCGCCCGATCCGGCGGGGCAACGCAGACCAGGGCGGTCAAATACCCGAACCGTTCCTCCCGATCGGGGAGATAACGCTCCTGCTGCCGATCCCACGATTCCAGCCAAGCCTCGGCTTCGGCTCTGGGAAGGCCGCTCACCGAGCGGACATTACCGGTGGCTCGCAATCGGCGGCTGGTGCGATCGAGTTAGCCCATGGTCTTGGCGCCGTCGAGCGACTCTCTGATGATGTCGGCGTGGCCCGAATGCTGCGCGGTCTCCGCGAGAATGTGAGCGAGCACCGTACGGGCCGACCAGCGCGCGCCCGGCGGGAACCACGGAGCATCGGGCAGAGGCTGGGTATCGTCCAACGACGGCACCTCGGCAACCACTTCTGCGGTACGCCTCGCTACCTCGTCGTAGCGGGATAGAAGAACGTCGAGGGATTCGCCCGGCATCACTTGAAAGGTCTGAGCGTGTGCCTCCATCCTCTCGGGGCTGAAGGTCATCACTCCGGGTCCCCGGAGCATGAACTGCACCCACGAGTCCTCTACAGCCGCCACGTGCTTGATGATCCCGGCGAGACACAGCTCGCTCGAGGTGGTTCGCCGTTGCGCTTGCTCATCAGAGAGGCCCTCGACTGTCCCGCGGAGAAAGGATCTCTGCTTCGCCAGAGCTGCGATGAAGTCGGACCGTTCCGTTGACGTGGTTCTTTCGCTCATCGGTCCATCCTCCCACTCTTTGCGGACAGAACATGTCCGCAAAACGCCAGCCGCTCGGAAGCGTCGAGCTGACAAGCTGACCGGCATGGCTCACGCGCCAAGCCCGATCGAAAGCATCAGCGCTGTAACACTTCTGACGGTGGAGATGCAGAGGGCCGTCCGCTTCTACCGATCGATCGGGTTCGATCTCCTGTACGGCGGCGAGCACGCCGAGTTCACCAGCTTCCGAGCCGGGAGCAGCTACCTCAACCTCCAACTCGACGCGACTCGCTCCAATCAAAACCCGATCTGGGGACGGATCGTTTTCTGGGTTGACGATGTCGACGCGATGTACAAGAGCGTCGAGTCCACCGGCGTGAAGCCGGGGTCGCCCCCGGCAGACGCACCTTGGGGGGAACGCTTTTTCCATGTGCTCGACCCGGACGGCCACGAGCTCAGTTTCGCTCGGCCTCTGACTCGGGACTGATTCGGGCAACTGGATAGCGATCGCTGCGTTCGGGCGTAAGAATCAGCACGCCGGTGCTCAACCGCACACCCAAACGCAGGATCCACGCCCAATCGGCCCTCAAGAAACCCATCAAGCACCGTCAGCGCCCGGTAAGCCCTCAAAGACCCGCCGATCGACACCCCGTCACCACTGGAGGTCCCACCGATGACAGAAACCAACGACTCGCCGGCGCTGTGGACTCTGAGGGACCAGGCCGCTGCCATCAAGGCGCGGCGTATCTCCAGTCGCGAGCTGCTCGACGAGTACCTGTCGAGGATCGAGAGAATCAACCCCTCCCTGAACGCGGTCGTGACACTCGAGCCAGACGCGGCGAAGGAAGCCGCCGCCTGCGCCGACGAAGCGACCGCAAAAGGCACCGGCAACCTCGGTTCGCTCCACGGCCTACCCACCACCATCAAGGACGCCATCGAGACCGCGGGCATCCGCTCGACCGGAGGCGCGCGTGAGCTGATCAACCATGTCCCGGCGCGCGATGCCCCGGCGGTCAAGCGCCTAAGGGACGCGGGGGCGATCGTGTTCGGCAAAACGAACGCGCCGCGGTGGTCAGGTGACGTTCAGACGTTCAACGACGTGTTCGGTACGACCAACAACCCGTGGGACCACTCCCGAACGCCGGGGGGTTCCTCCGGAGGAGCGGCGGCCGCGGTGTCGGCGGGGCTCACCTCGTTCGAGCTCGGCACGGACATAGGCGGATCGGTGCGCATCCCGTCCAACTTCTGCGGGGTGTGCGGCCACAAGCCGAGCTTCGGCGTGATCCCGCAGAAGGGCTACCTCGATCGGGTGGGCGGGGGCCTGATCGACGCGGACATAAACGTGTTCGGCCCGATCGCTCGCAGCGCCGGCGATCTGGCTGAGCTGGTCGACGTGATGGCCGGCGCATCCGGAGAGGACGCCAAGGCCTGGAGGCTGGATCTGCCCGCCCCCCGGCGCGCCGACATTCGCGAGTACCGGATCGGTACCTGGCTCGACGACCCGGTGGGAGAAGTGGCGACCGAGGTCGGCGACGTGCTCTCGACTGCGGCGGAGGCGTTGGCGAAGGTCGGCGCCAACGTGTCGGATTCCCGACCCCCGATCAAGCTTGCCGACGCGGCGGCCCTGTTCAGCTCTTTGATAGCGCCGGCGATATCGGTCAGCACCGACAAGGAGATCGGCGACGCGATCAGCGGGACTCACCGCACCTGGCTGGACAATCATCAAGCGCGCACGCAGATGCGATCGGTCTGGGAGGAGTGGTTCCGCGAGTTCGATGTTCTGCTCTGCCCGGTAATGCCGATGGCCGCGTTCGCCCACGACCAGTCCGGCGAGATCATCAGTCGCGTGGTGACCATCAACGGACGGCCCCGCGCCCACATAGACACGCTTGTGTGGACCGGGCTCGTCGGCGTCGTATACCTGCCGTCCACAGTGGTTCCGGTTGGGTTTACGCCCGAGGGCCTTCCGGTTGGCGTGCAGGTGGTCGGGCCCTATCTCGAGGACCGGACGTCGTTGTTCGTCGCAGGCGAGCTGGAGACGCTGACGGGCGGTTACAGGCCTCCGCCTGGAGCGTAAGACGCCGGCTGCGCGTCGCGGGCTGCGTGCAGGATTACCGACAGGACACTTCCGCGTCCCGCAGTCGATGATCCGACTACGACCGTTCCCCCCATTGCGGCGGTCAGCTCTTTAACGATGGCAAGACCGAGCCCCGATCCCGCTTGCCTCGCCGGCGAACGCGCGGACTGGTACAGCCGCTCGAAGACGTGGCCTTGCTCAGTTTGCGGTATGCCCGGGCCGTCGTCCTCGACGGCCACCACGATCGACCCTTCGTTCGCCGACACGGTGACGTGGACGCTGGTCGATGCGTACTTGTACGCGTTTTCCACCAGGTTCGCCACAACCTGGGCGAGCCGGTCGGGATCGGCGATGGCCTCGAGGACCTGATCAGGCATTTGCAGCTGAAGGTGCAAGCCGGCCTGTTCCACCATCGGCCGGAACCCTTCGGCGGTGTCGCCCACTACCGCCGCGATATCCACGGGAGAGACATGCAAGGAAAAGGCGTGCGAGTCCAGCCTGGCTAGGTCGAGAAGATCCTGGACCAGCCGCTCGAGTCTTCGCGCTTCGGATCCGATCACCCGGGCTGCCTGCTCTTGATCGGTCGCCGCCCCGTCGGCGATCGCCTCAGCCCATCCGCGTATCGACGTGAGCGGGGTCCGAAGGTCGTGGGAGACGGACAGGAAGAACTGTCGTTCGCGCAGCTTTGCGTCCTGCAGGCTGTCGGTCATCGTGTTGATCGACGAGGCAAGCGAGGCCAGCTCCGGGTACTCGCGACCGTCAAGGTCGACGCGCCGTTCGAGATCTCCCGCGGCTATCCGACCGGCTGCCTGCTCGACCGCTTGCAGAGGCCGGGTGATCCGCCTCGCAAGAACACCTGCGACAACCGCGGCGACCGCCAATGCCGCGATGGCAGCCAAGGCGAACCACGTGTTCGCTCCGGGGCTTCCGGTCTCTTTTCCAGTGACGATGACAGCGATGGGAATCCTGCCGCTGGGTGCGACGCTTGCCAAACGCTGTTCCAGGGCGGCGGTGCGTTCAGCGGTGAGCCCGGACGGCATGAGCGCCGAAGTGTTGATCGAGGTCGGCACCGCGACCCAAGTGAACGCCCCGTGGCTACCCGACGTGGTCACCCCGTTTCGCAAGCGGCCCGGTTGAAGGTCGGCCGAGCTGAGCCCCGACGGCAACGGTTCGGCACGTCCGAACAGGCCCAGAAGCGGAGCCGAGGGTTGCATCGGGGTGATCGTGCCGTTCGGTTCGACCACTGCGATCGCGACGCCTTCGAGGCGCGACACTTCCGCGACGATCGCCAGGACGCTCTTTCGATTGGCGCTGGTCTTGCCGAACACGAGGGTGTCGAGATTGCTGGAGATGACCTGCGCCTGCGACCGCAGCCGTTGCTGGAAATGGGCCCGCTCCGCCCGGGCGGCGAGCAGCAGGCTCCCGACGCCCGCGACCGCTAGCGCTCCGACAACAACCGCGACGATGGCGAGGGTCAGGCGCCGGCGCACAGCTCAGCCCATCCTGTATCCGACGCCCCACACGGTTGTCAGCGGAAGCGCGTCGCCGAGCTTCTTGCGAAGCTGGCGGACGTGGACATCAACGGTCCGCTCGTCGCCGTACCAGCCCGGTCCCCATACTCCGTCGAGAAGCTGGCGCCGGGTGAGCACCAACCCGACGCTGTCGGTCAGATAGGAGAGCAGGTCGAACTCCTTTGCGGTCAGCTGAACCACCGACCCGTCGACCCGCGCTTCACGGCGCGGCCGGTCGACTTCGACGCCTCCAATCTGGGCGACGTCCTTGGCGGGTGGGGCGCCCTCTGCCCTGCGAAGGATGGCGCGAACCCTCGCCACCAGTTCACGCGGTGAGAACGGTTTGGTCACGTAATCGTCGGCGCCGAGCTCCAATCCGACCACGCGGTCCATCTCACTGTCGCGGGCTGTGAGCATCAGAACGGGAACCCGGCTCTTCGACTGCAGGCGGCGGCACACTTCGAACCCGTCGATGTCCCCGGGTAGGCCGACGTCGAGCAGGACGAGCCTCGGTTGCTCTCTGTCCACCGCCGCAAGCCCCGCCGATCCAGACGTCGCCTGGATCACCCTGAAACCGTCCCGGCGCAGGTAGAGGTCGACAAGATCGGCGATGTTGGGATCGTCCTCTACGACCACGATGGTGCCCGCATCTCCCGGCATGGGGAACAAGCGTGCCAGGGAATGATTAAGGAAGTGTGAAGATCGGCGGGCGACGGTCCCGCCAGGGATGGGCTTGCTCGAGCTCGTACGCCAGCTCGAAGAGCGTCCGCTCGTCACCGACCGCGGCCGAGAACTGCACCCCGACCGGCAACCCGCCGGGCGTCCAATGGAGCGGGACACTCATCGCGGGGGCACCGACGATGTTGTGCAACACGGTGCAGTCGGCGTAACCGCCGATCCGGGTCACGAGGTCGTCGAACGGCACGCCACCATCTATGTAACCGATCGGCACCGTTGGCGTCAGGGTCACCGGCGAGAGGATGACATCGAATTCCTCGAACGTCGACTGGTACATCGGCTTCACCGACTCGAGCCGCTGCTTGGTCTCGTCGAGCGCCCCTTCCGGCATCGACGCGGCGGCGGCTGCCATGGCGAGAGTAAACGGTTCCAGCAGCGTCTCGTCGGGCTCGTGGCCGATGACGCCGGCAACCAGATGGCTCACACCCAAAGCGGCGTTGGCATAGAGAACCGAGAAGTCCGCCATGATCGGCCCGGTGTCGAACGGATACGACGCCTCGTCGACTTGATGGCCGAGGCTACCGAGGAGCGTGCCAGCCGCCTCGAGCGCGGCGGCAACGTCGCCATCGGGAGCACTGCCGCCGAAACCCCGAGAAAGGACGCCGACGCGGAGGCGTCGCTTCGACGGACCTGCGACATGCCCGACGCGCGGAAGTCCCTCCGGCAGGTCTTCGAGCTCCATGAACGCGAACAATGCAGCCGAGTCCCGGACTGAGCGCGATAAGCAGTGCTCGACGGTCAGCGGGTAGCCGCCGGCGGCATCCTGGTGCCCGACGAGGCGGCCGGTCGACGGCTTCAGCCCGAACACGCCGCAAGCCGATGCGGGGATCCTGATCGACCCACCGCCGTCTGCTGCGTCTGCGATCGGCACGACGCCGGCGGCGACTGCTGCGGCCGAGCCTCCGGAAGAGCCTCCCGGCGACATATCGAGGTCCCACGGGTTGTGGGTCGGACCCGATGCCAGCGGCTCGGTCGTGGGCAGAAAACCGATCTCCCCCAACGCAGACTTGCCGAGCACCACCAAGCCGGCCGCTTCGAACCTGTCTACTTGCGGGCTGTTCGCGGATGCCGGCGGAAGCAGCGGCCCAAAACGCGCTCCCCATCGGGTCGGCACGCCGGCGACGTCGTACATGTCCTTCACCAGAAAGGGCACGCCGGAAAAAGGAGCATTCCGTTCCGAGGCAGGCGCAATGCCCGCCGCCCGTCCCCGGGCTCGCTCGAAGAGGTCGGCGGCGAGGAAGTTGAGCAGCGGCTGGGCTCGTTCCGCTCTGGCGATCGCTGCATCGACAGCCTCGATCGGGGTTATCTCCTTCTGGGCTATCAAGCCGGCGGTCTCGGTCGCGTCGATCCACGCGAGTTCGGAATCGAGCTTCATGTTGCACCGTTCACGGTCCTTATGCTTAGGCGATGGCGACCCTCCGCGTCGATGGCGAAGACCTCGTCTTGCACATGACTTGGCGTGAGAAGGCGGCGGGGTTCCACGCGAACATCTCGGCGCCGTTGTCGTCGGTGCTGTCGGTCAAGGTGATCTCCAACCCGTGGTTGGAGTTGCGCGGATGGAGGATGGCCGGCCTTGCCATCCCGGCGTTCTTCGCCTTCGGGACTCGCCGGCACGGAACCGGCTACGACTTCACGGTCTTGCGGCGAATGCAGCCGGTCGTACAGGTCGAGCTGTCGACCGGGCGTTTCATGCGGTGGCTGGTGTCGGTCCCCGGCGAGCAGCGGGCTGCCGACCTGGCTGCTTCGATCGCGGCAGCCGCTGGCATTCGGCTCAGCGAATCCGGGTGATCCTGCGGTTCCTCGGCGCCGACAGCGCGGCGACCACGACGGCCGCGACGCCGATCTCGAGCAGCGTCGTCGCGAACCCACCGACGTAGAGGACCCGGTCTCCGACGAACGCGCCGACGATCGCCCCGATCAGGCCGGCGAAGATCGTCATCAGGAGGCTCAGGGGCTGCCGCCCCGGCACCACGAGGCGGGCAAGGGCGCCGATGATAAGGCCAACGAACAACGTCGAAATTAGGGCCCCGGCGGCCAGGCCCACCAGCGGAAACACTACGAACAGGACCACCAGGACCAGAAACAGCGTCAGGACCACGCTCGGAGGGTAGCGTCATCATTGGTGGCAATCCACGGCCCGGCTCCCGGCGTATGTATCACATGAAGACGAACGAAATGAAACCCGGCCGAGGCGCCCCGTTCACCCGGGGCCTCGTTGCGGCCGCCGGCGTGGCCCTGGTTGCGGCGGCGTGCGGTTCCTCGTCTCACTCCTCGACACCGGCTGGAACGAGCGCACCGAGCTCTTCGGGCTCGGCATCCGCGGCGGCCTACACGGTTTCTGCTCAATCGGTCGGCAGCGCCGGCACGGTCCTCGTCAACGGTCAGGGGAGGACGCTCTACCTGCTCAGCTCGGAGCAGGGCGGCAAGATCACCTGCACCGACGCCAACGGCTGCACCAAGATCTGGCCCCCGGTCGAGTTGCCGAGCGGCGTGACCCAACCGGTCGCCGGCAGCGGGATCGACAGCTCGAAGCTCGCCACGCTCAAGACCTCGACGGGCGACCTCTACGTGACGTATGGCGGCTGGCCGCTGTACACCTTCACAGGGGACTCCGCCGCTGGAACGGCCAACGGCGTCGGAATCACCAGCTTCGGGGGGACCTGGCACGCTGTCAACACGTCCGGCAATCCGGCCGGGGCGGCCGGGGGATCTGGTTCCACGACGCCCGCAACGACGTCACGGAGCGGCGGCGGATACGGCTACTGAGTTCCCCCTCGGTGCCCTACCGTTGGTGCCGTGCTCGACCGCTACAGCGCGGAGGCCCGTAAAGCGGTGGCCCTCGCCCATGACGAGGCCCACCAGTTGGGGCACCCGTATGTTGGAACGGAGCACCTGCTGCTCGGGCTTCTCGCCGAGGGTGACAACGCCGCCGCACGGTCGTTGCAACGCGCTGGAGCGTCGCTCGCATTGTGCCGGGAGAAAGTCGCCGAGGCCTTGGCGAGCCGGAGCGGTCCCCGAGCCCGCTCGGACCTAGCGGGCGTTCCTTCCGAGCGGCTAGAGATGACCGACCGCGCGACCAGGGCGCTCGACCGAGCCGGACGGTTGTCTGCGCGGCTGAAGAGCGACGAGGTGGAAACCTCGCACATGCTGGTGAGCGTCCTCGACGTTGAGGGGACAGCCGGTCAGGTCCTGAGGGGCTTGTCCGTCGATCTGACCGCGGTCCGCGACGGGCTCGCGGGAGAGGTCACCGAAGGGGGCCCGACGGGCGTGGAAAGAGATCCGTTGAAAGAGGCTGGTGCCGCGGGTCTCGCTGACTCGGTTCTCGCCCAATCCTCCGAACAACCAGCATCACCCGCGTTCACCCATCCGCTGTGCGCGACCTGCGGTGCGCCGCTGGATTCGTCCATGGCGCACGCGGTGGTTTCGTCACCCTCCGGCGCCGACTTCGACGTGGCCTACTGCACCGTGTGCGGGGCGACGTTCGGCGCGACCCGGAAATCCCGCAGATAGAGTCCCCGCATAGAAAGCCCCCTAGCCCGGTGTCGGGATCACTCCCAGGTCGTTGGAGGTCGGCCGCTTTGCCGGCGTGGCTTGCCGCGGACTCGGTCCTGCACGGATTCTACGGTCGCGCCTGCCCGGTGAAGGTTCCGCACCGCCGGCGTTTCACCTTGACGGGATTCCACGAGATCGGCAGCGCTGTGGAGGATGCGGGCGGCGAGAGGAAGGCCCAGTGCGAGCAGGGCCCATTTGATCAACCGGCGGCGAATTCGCAGCATCGGCCGGACAGGTTACGGCGCCAGGTAGAACGGCGCACACGGCACCCTGGCGGACCCCCACTGCGCGACGGCGACATACGCTGCCGACATGAAGGTCCGCTTCGCAGTATCCGCCGGCGCCGGACGGCCCGATCCGGCTGAGCTGAAGGGTTTCGTCACCGTCGCCGAGCGTTTGGGCTTCGACACGCTCTGGTTCTCGGACCTCCCGGTCCTGCCGTCCACCGACCCGATGTTGTCGGTTGCGATGGCAGCAGCCTGGACGGAGCGCATCAAGCTCGGGGTGAACCTGGTCCCCTTCGGATACGAACCGTTCGTGTTCGCAAGGCAGGTGGCTCAACTCGACCGTTTGAGCGGCGGGAGGCTCCTGCTCACGATCGTGCCGGGGTTGGACCAGCCGGGCGAACGGGGAGCGCTAGGGATCGGCAAGGCCCACAGGGGGAACCTCCTCGACGACCTCATCCCCAAACTGCGGTCGTTTTGGGCCGGCGACACGGTCGGTGCCGGCGGTGCGGTCGAAGCCAGCGACGCAAGCGGAGCCGGCGGCGGGGTCGAAGCCGGCGACGCAAGCGGAGCCGGCGGCGGGGTCGAAGCCGGCAGTGCCCCGGAGGAGATCCCGGCCCTCCCGACGACACCCTTGCAGGACCCACTCGAGATCTGGCTCGGAGGCTCGGGACCCGAGGCGGTGGTCCGCGCGGGCCGGCTTTCGGATGGATGGTTGGGATCGTTGATGACTCCCGCCCGAGCCGAGGAGATCAAGGTCCGTATCGAGCAAGAAGCCACGGCCGCGGGCCGGACGATAGACCCGGAGCATTTCGGGCTCAGCATCGGCTACGCCCGGGAGAAGAGCGACCTGGAAAGGACCACGCCCATACGCCGCCGGCCGCCGGTCGATCTCAGCGAGGTCGTGCCGATCGGGAGACAGGGTCTGCGCGACCTCGTGGGCGACCTGATCGACTCAGGCTTGTCCAAGTTCGTGGTGAGGCGCATCGCTCCTGCATCGTCCTCGGAGGACGAGCTTGCCTGGCTGGCGGACTCCCTGCTCGACCTGCAGACCTGATCCTTGAGCCCGCCACCGGAGTTACCGCCCGCCGGCCAGCGGGTATCAAATAGTGCTGTGACCTCGTTCCGCGATACGGCGCGCATGCCGACTCTCGCAGGGCGCTATTCGGTCGGCGAACTCCTCGGGCGGGGAGGCATGGGAGAGGTGCGCGCCGGTTGGGACAAGGTCCTCGATCGGCCGGTTGCCGTCAAGGTCCTACGCGAGGACGTCGCCTCGGACCCCCTCGTCCGGCGCCGATTCGAATCCGAAGCAAGGGCAGCGGCACGGCTGGTGCACCCGAACATCGTCCAGGTCTATGACTCCGGCGAGGATCGTGGCATCCCGTTCATGGTGATGGAAAGGCTCCCCGGTCACTCCCTTCGCGACGAGATCGCGAAGCGCAAACTGTCGCCGCAAGAGGCCTGCGACATCGCGCTTCAGGTGCTGGCAGCGCTGGACGCTGCGCACGAGTCCGGGTTGTTGCACCGCGACATCAAGCCGGCGAACATCCTCCGCTCGAGTCGGGGACAGTGGAAGGTCGCCGACTTCGGGATCGCAAAGAGCGTTCAGCCGTCCGGGGACGACACTGTAACCGGGGTTGTGCTCGGTACGCCCGCCTACCTCCCACCCGAGCGACTGTTGGGAGGCGACGCGACAGCGAGCGGAGACCTGTACGCCCTTGGCGTCATCCTCTACGAGGCGCTGGCGGGGGGAAAGCCGTACCAAGCGACTGACCCCGCTGGCTGGGTATCCGCGACGACCGCCGGACCGACGCCGCTCAACCATGTCCGGCCGGACGTTCCGCCGGCCCTGGCCGCCGCGATCGAGCGCAGCATGTCCAGAGACCCGGGGCAGCGGTTCGTGGGCGCCGGCGAGATGACGGCGGCTATCCAAGCGGCTCCGTCCGGCCAGAGTCACGAGCCAACCGGTTGGACGGCGATCGCCCCGGCGACGCCCTTCGACGACCAGGCGACGGAGGTGCTTCCGGCCGGCGCCGTCCGCCGGCACAGGCGGTTCCGGCCGGCCGGCTTGGCTGCGGTTCTCGCCGTACTGGTGGCCGCTTCCATTGCACTGGCCGCAACCGAAGGCGGGGGTAGCGCGCGCACGCCTCCCACGACTGTGCAGGTGACCACCACGATTGCGCCTCCGACCACGTTGCCGGTCGTCACGACTCCGCCCGTACAACATCATCCGGACGGCAAGGGTGCCGGGGGCGGGGGCGGCGGGGATCAAGGCGACCACGGCGGCTGAGCGCAGGCGGCGGTGGGGATCAAGGCGACCACGGCGGCTGAGCGCCGGCGCGCCGAGAAATGTCGGTTAAGCGCTCCGAAGCGCTTTGAGCTATGGCCCACGCCCGTCTGAGGTTGCCGTCCGCTGTTTGGGCGTAACTTCCGCGTTTGGGTGTGGATCTGTGCAGTGAGCTGCTCAAATCCACGCCCGAAGTGCGGATTCCACGCCCAACCTCGGGGAGCCCGCCCGAGCCCGCCCGAACCCGTCCGAACCCGTCCGAACCCGCCTGAGCCCGCCTGAGGCCCGCCCGAACCCGCCCCGAAAATCCCCCGAGCCCGCGGGAGCGTGACCGGTTCGTGACGTCCGCTCGAACATGAGGCCGACACGGCCGAGTCGGCTCACCCAGGCCGTCGCACCGGATCTCTACGCTCGGAGCTGAAGATGCTGTACGTACACCGCTCCGAGCGCGCCGATCACCTTCTCGAAGTCCTGGCGGACATCCTCTCGGTTCCACTGGAAGATCCGTTCACCCCCGAGGTGGTCGCCGTGCCGACACGCGGGGTGGAGCGGTGGCTGACTCAACGGCTGTCGCATCGACTCGGATGCAGCGCCGGGCGGGCCGACGGGGTAGCCGCGAACATCGATTTCCCCTTTCCGGGATCGCTCGTCGGGGCCGCGATAGCGAACGCGACCGCTCTCGAGCCGGAGAAGGATCCCTGGACTCCGGAGCGCGCGGTCTGGCCGCTGCTCGAAGTCGTCGACGATCACCTGACGGTCCCATTTCTCGAGCCTCTCGCCAAGCACCTGGAGGCGTCATCGCCAAGACGTGAGGACGGCGCTCTCACCAGGTTCGCCGCGGTCAGGCATATCGCCGACCTCTACGACCAGTACGGCGTTCACCGGCCCGAGATGATCCGATCTTGGGCGCGCGGCGACGAGATCGAGAGCTTGGACGGCCGGCACAAGTGGCAGGCATTTCTGTGGCGGCTCTTGCGAGAGCGGATCGCTGTCGAGAGCCCGGCGGAGCGCCTCGAGACCGCTGCCCTTAGCATTACGAACGACCCGACTCTCGTGGATGCACCGCCTCGCGTCTCTCTCTTCGGATTGACGCGGCTTCCCGTCAGCTACCTGGTGGTCTTGGAAGCTCTCGCTCGAGCGCGCGACGTCCACCTTTTCCTTCTGCATCCCTCAGGCGCCCTGTGGGACTCGGTGCTGAAGGCCGTCGCGCCGGCGTCCGCGCCGCTGCGGCGGAGCGACGATCCAAGCGCGAGCCTTGCGAGGAACCCTTTGCTGAAATCCTGGGGCCGCGACGCTCGAGAGATGCAATTAGTTCTTACCGCGAAGGGCGCCTCGGATGGCATCTACCGACCCGTCGAGCAAGATCCTCGAGGGCGGCTACTTCACCTGGTCCAATCAGCCATCCGGTCGAACGGCGAACCACTCGGCGTTCCGCGCCCCGAAGTCGAAGACAGGCGTCCGGTAATGCAGAACGACGACCGGAGCATTCAAATCCACTCGTGCCACGGGCGGTACCGGCAGGTCGAAGTCCTACGCGACTCCATCCTCCATCTGCTCTCGAGCGACTCAACCCTCGAACTTCGAGACGTCATCGTCATGTGCCCCGATGTCGAAGCCTTCGCCCCTTTGGTGCAAGCCGTCTTCGCGGCCGAACCTGTATCGCAATCGGGGGAGGCGTCATTGCAGGAGTTGCGGGTTCGGCTCGCCGATCGATCCCTTCGCCAGACCAACCCGCTTCTTGGCGTAGCCGCCGCTCTCCTCGAGCTGGCCGAAGGTCGACTGACCGCTTCTCAAGTCCTTGACCTCGCCGGCCGCGATCCTGTGCGGCGGCGGTTCCGTTTCGACGACGACGATCTCGCGCTGCTCGAGCGATGGGTGATCGACATGGGCACTCGGTGGGGTCTGGACGGGGAGCACCGACAGCACTGGAAACTCGGCGCTCTGCGAACGAACACTTGGGAGACCGGGCTCGACCGACTGCTACTCGGGGTCGCCATGGCGGAGGAGGACTACCGGCTGTTCGGAGGGACGCTGCCGGTCGACGATGTCGCCAGCACCGACGTCGACCTTGCCGGCCGGCTTGCCGAGTACGTTTCCCGGCTCGCCGACGCCATGCGCCGCCTGGCAGGCCGCAGAACGGTCGAAGAATGGGTCGGCTCGCTCGCACGCGCGACCGAAACGCTCGCCTCCGCCGATGCGCGCGAATCGTGGCAATCAGACCAGCTCAGGAGAGTCCTCGACGAGGTCGCCGAGGAAGCGGGCAACCGGCGGACACAGCCGCTTCTCTCCGTCCCCGAACTCCGTTCGCTTCTGGGCAACCGTCTGAAGGGTCGGCCGACACGCGCGAACTTCCGCACGGGCGATCTGACTGTTTGCACGCTGGTACCGATGCGTTCGGTGCCGCACCGGGTCATCTGCCTGCTCGGGCTGGACGACGGTTTGTTCCCGCGCCACCCGGGGCGCGACGGCGACGACATCATCTCTTCAGATCCTTACGTGGGTGACAGGGATCCTCGAAGCGAGGACCGCCAGTTACTGCTCGACGCCATCCTCGCCACGACCGACCATCTCGTCGTCACCTACTCCGGCCGAGACGAGCGAACCAACCGCGTCAGACCCCCGGCCGTTCCGGTCGCCGAGTTGCTCGACACCATCGATCGGACGATGCGAGCCCCGGCGGGATTCACGCTTCCGCGCGACCTCGTCCTCGCACAGCATCCTCTGCAATCGTTCGATTCACGGAACTTTCAAAGCGGGGCTCTCGGCGCCAACGGCCCGTGGGGATTCAGCCAGGTGGATCTGGAGGGGGCCCGAGCCCTCGTCGGCCCTCGCCGTTCGACATCGCCTTTCCTCGACTCACCGCTTCCCGCACAAGGCGACCGTGTGATGTCCCTCGAATCGTTGGTTGGTTTCGTGAAGAGCCCGGTCCAATGGTTCCTCAGAGAGAGGATGGGCATCTACGTCAACGGCAGCAGGGACGAGGTCGAAGACCGCCTTCCTATCGAGTTGTCGTCTCTCGAAGAATGGGGATTCGGAGACCGGCTGTTGAGGGCGCTGCTCGATGCTGCCGATCTCGAGGAGGCCCTGAAGGTCGAACGAGCGCGCGGTTTCTTACCCCCCGAACCACTTATCGGGTCCGTGCTCGACACGGTCGTGCCCGTGGTCGAGGAGCTTGCACAGGAGGCGGGCTCACTCCCGTGCTTCGAGACGAAGCCGCGTTCAGTCGAGATCAATGTCCAGCTACCGAGCGGGCGTTCTCTGGTCGGAACCGTGGCAGGAGTCAGAGATTCGACGATCGTGAACTGCATCTACTCCAAACTTGCTGCCAAGCACCGCCTCGAGTCGTGGGTCCGGCTGCTCGCCTTGACTGCCAGCGGAACCGATCTCGCTCCCTCGGCGATCACGCTCGGGCGTTCTGGCAGGCGGACGGCGGGGCGGGTGGCGATCTCGGAGATGCGGGTCCAAGCCGAAGGCGGCTCTGCTCGTAGCATCGCCGTCGTACTGCTCGGGAAGTTGATCGATCTCTACGAACGAGGGATCACGGAACCGCTCCCCGTCTACTGCAAGACCTCGTCCGAGTGGGCAGCTATGAGCCGGAGGGGTGACGACTCAGACAAGTATGCGCGCGAGGCATGGGATGGCGACCGGTTCGACGGTGAGTCGAGCGAAGAAGCACACGTGATGGTTCTCGGGGGTCGGGCTCCCTTCAGCGCGCTTTTCGAGCAAGCGCCGCGCGACGATGAGCGCGGGCCCGGATGGGTGGAATCGGAGAGATCGCGCTTCGGGAGACTGGCCCGGCGCCTGTGGGACGACCTCCTGGACAACGAATCGCCGCGGAGCTTGACGTGACCGCCTTTGCCCAGGGAGAAGGCACGGCCGAGCCAACCCGTTTCGACATCGCGGGTGCGCTACCCGGCCGCGGAGTGACACTGCTCGAAGCAAGCGCTGGAACCGGCAAGACGTTCACGATTGCCGGGTTGGTTGCCAGGTTCGTCGCGGAGGGCGTTCCGGTCGACCGGATCCTGGCGGTGACTTTCACCCGCATGGCGACGGCGGAGCTTCGCGGCAGGGTTCGCGACCGTTTGGTCATGTCGGAGGATCGGCTTCGGATTCTGTCAGTGGAAGGAGCTCCCGCCGCGACAGCGGATCTGGTCGACGCTGCTCTGGCTGCGGGGCCCCCCGAAATGGTCGAGATGCGCCGTGCCCGCATCTCTGAGGCGATCGCGTACTTCGACGCGGCGACGATCACGACGACCCACGGGTTCTGCCACCTGGTCCTGGCCAGCCTCGGGGTCGCGGGCGGTGTTGCCTTCGGCTCGGAACTGACCGAGGATCCAGGCGACATTGTGGACGAGGTCGTGGACGACCTTTACACCCGCAGATGCTTGATCCACGGGCAGCCCTTTCCTCTCTCAGCTGCTCGCTCGGCGGTGCGAGCAGCGCTGGGCAACCCGGGAACAGAGCTCGCTTCCGCGCCCGAGGAATCTGTCGCCGACCTGCAGAGCCGCCTGGCGAACGCCGCGCGTGCGGAAGTCACCCGCCGGTTGACAGAGGCGAGCCTCCTCACTTACGACGATCTTCTCTCGCGCCTGAGCGAAGCTCTCGGGGGCAAGGACGGGGAAGGGGCTCGCCGCGAGGCGGCCTGCGGGCTACTTCGAGATCGATACGACGTCGTGCTCATCGACGAGTTCCAAGACACCGACCCGATCCAATGGAACGTCGTGAAGAACGCGTTTGCGAGCGGCGAGACTGTCCTCGTCCTGATTGGCGACCCCAAGCAGGCGATCTACTCGTTCCGAGGTGGTGACGTCTACTCCTATCTGGACGCGGCGCGTCTGGCATCGAACCGGTTCACCCTCGCAGAGAATTGGCGCTGTGACGCGGGCCTGGTAGACGCGTATGACGCTCTTCTCTCGGCGGCCGAACTGGGTCATCCGGAGATTCTCTATCGCGAAGTGACCGTTCCGAGAGAGCACGAGGAGCCCGGCCTGGTCGGAGCGCCTGCCGAGGCTCCATTTCGCATCCGCCTGTTGCGTGGGTCGGACAATCCCGATCTCATCCGAAACAGATATGGAGTCTCGAAGCCTTCGGCGGAGAAGTGCATCGCGAGCGACCTCGCTCTGGATGTCCGGATGTTGCTCGCGAGCGGAGCTCGGCTAAGAAGGGCGCGCTCCAGCGAACAGTCCGTCATCAGTCCCGGAGACGTCGCGGTGCTGGTCCGAACCAACCGGCAGGCTCAACGGGTGCAGGAGGCCCTCCGGGCGGTGGGAATCCCGGTGGTTACCGCCGGCGCGGACAGCGTGTTCTCGACTCCGAGCGCGAAACACTGGCTGAGGTTGCTCGAAGCGCTCGAGCAACCCGCGTCGCGATCGCGGGCTGCCGCCGTCGCGTTGACTCCGTTCGTCGGGATGCCCGCGGCTCGGGTCGCAACGGCAAGCGAATCGGATTGGGAGGACGTTCACGCCCGGCTGCACTCATGGGCCGAGGTGCTTCGGATGAGGGGGGTCGCGGGACTGTTCCGCTGGGTGCTCGCCGACGGTCAGATGCCCGGGCGGATCCTCGGCGACCTGGGTGGTTCCCGCATCCTGACCGACCTGGCTCATGTTGCTCAGCTCCTCCACTCGGAGAGCTCCACGAGCTTGCTCGGGGCTCCCGGGCTCAGAAGCTGGCTGTCCCACCGGGTCGACGACGTCAGCGCAGACGGCGACGTCGAGGAGCGAACCAGAAGGCTCGAATCCGACGCCGACGCTGTCCAGGTCCTGACCATCCACCGAGCAAAGGGGCTCGAGTTCCCGGTGGTCTATTGCCCCTACCTGTGGGACTGCGCCCGCGGACCCGACCGGGATGCCCCCGTCGTCTACCACGATCCCGACCGCGAGTTCGCCCGTGTTCTCGACGTGGGCACCGCCGACTCGGGAAGCAGAATCGCCGCGCACCGGCACATCGAACTCGAGGAGCACCGCTGCGAGGATCTGCGGCTGCTGTACGTCGCTCTCACCCGCGCGCGCCACCAGGCTGTCGTGTGGTGGGTTCGGGTGAAGGACTGCGAGCAGTCGCCTCTGTACCGGGTGCTTGCCGGTCGCAGGCCTGACGGGTCCTTCGAGCAAAGACCGCGTCAGCCCAAGGACTCCGAGGTTGAGCAGAGGCTCTTGCGCCTTGCCGCGTCGCGGCCCGGTCGCATCACCGTCGAGCACTGCTCTCATAAGCCGAGTATCGAAGCCATGGCGACGGCCACCGGCAGCGTTGCGGATGGTGCCAACCAGCCAGTCACCCCGCAATTGAGGGCGGCGACCTTCTCGCGCGCCCTGGACCTCGCGTGGCGCCGGACGTCGTACTCGGCGATCCTCGCCGGCGGCCACCAGCAGCAATCGGAGTTGGTTCGAAGCGAACCGGAGCAGGGTGGTGTGCTCGACGAGCCCGACGCGTTACCCGAGCCTCTCGCCATCGCCGGCTTACCTCCTGAGACAGAGCGGTCGCTGAGGGAGCACGAGCTCCCCTTGGCCGCGATGCCGGGAGGCACCGGAGTCGGGACCTTCGTTCACCGCGTTCTCGAGCGGTTGGACTTCGCTGCCGCGGACCTGCCGGCCGAAGTCGGGTCTGTGATAGCTGCCGAATGGGCGAGACGTCCAGTGGAGCTGGACGACCAGCAGCTGATGGTTGACGGTTTGGTCGCGGCGATTAGCACGCCCCTCGGTCCTTTCGCCGGCGACGTGAGTCTCCGCGGCATATCACGCAACGATCGCCTGGACGAGGTCGGTTTCGAACTCCCGTTGGCCGGCGGCGATGCACCCCGAGGCGCCGTGCTCGTCAGGGAGATCTCGAAACTCTTCGGTTTCCATCTTGATGCAACCGGCCCGCTGCGCGGCTACGCGGACCGTCTCGCGAGTCCAGCCCTCAACGTGGACCTGCGCGGGTATCTCACCGGGAGCCTCGACCTGGTCTTCAGGCGCCCCGGCCAGACCGGAAGCGACCGATATTTCGTGGCGGACTACAAGACCAACCGGCTGAGCGGCCCGGAAGAGACACTCACCGCATGGCACTACCGGCCTGATGCGCTGGACGCCGCAATGCAGCACGCCCACTACCCGCTGCAGGCGATCCTCTACACCGTGGCGCTTCACCGGTACCTCCGGTGGCGACTTCCCGCTTACGACCCGGAGGTCAACCTGGGCGGTGTCCTTTACCTTTTCCTGCGCGGGATGACCGGCAGTGACTGCCCGGTGCTAGGCGACCAAACGTGCGGAGTGTTCTCGTGGAAGCCTCCCGCGGCACTTGTAATCGAGCTGTCCGAGCTTTTTGACCTGGCGGACGCCGGGGGAGGAGCCCGATGATCCTTGCCGAAGCCGGCAGCCGGGACCCCTTCGCCGTCGACGTCGTACTCAATGTCGGCGGCCTGCTAGCCGAGTTCAACGTCGCAGGAGTTGTCGCGCCTGCCGACGTTCACGTGGCGGCACGCCTGGCAAAGCTCGGCGGCGAGACCGACGAGAGCGTCATCCTTGCCGCAGCTCTCACTGTTCGCGGCCCGCGGTTCGGGCACGTGCGAACCGGCTTGCGCGGGATCCGCTCGACGGTGATCGCCGACGTCGAAGATCGCGCGTCGATCGAATCACTTGACTGGCCAGAGGAGGAGAGCTGGCTGGAAGCGGTCGCTGCAAGCCCGCTCGTCGCCGTCGGACCGAACGGCTTTGGCGACCGGCCGTTGCGTCTCGTCGATGATGCTCTCTATCTGGATCGCTACTGGCGTGACGAGTGCTTCGTCGCTGACGATATCCTTCGCCGTTGCGCCTTCGGCATGGGCGCAGTCGACGAACCTGCGCTGCAGGAAGGTATCCGGCGGCTCTTCGGAAATGAATCGTCGACAGAACAACGATGGGCGGGAGCCGTGGCCGCTCTACGAAAGTTCTCCGTCATCGCGGGAGGCCCGGGAACCGGGAAGACGACGACCGTCGCTCGGGTCATCGCGTTGCTTCATCAGCAAGCCGAGTCATTCGGACGCGCCTATCCGTTGATTGCGCTTGCAGCTCCGACCGGGAAAGCCGCTGCTCGCATGGAGGAAGCAGTGAGGGAATCCGCGTCACGTCTTGACTTGACCGACGCAATACGAGACCGCCTTCGTGCCGCCGAAGGACTCACCATTCACCGCTTGCTGCGAAGGCGCCCCGACAGCTCCAGCCGCTTCCGCCACGATCGGAACCGCCGTCTCCCTCACGACGTGGTCATCGTCGACGAGACATCGATGGTCTCGCTGTCGCTCATGGCGAGGTTGCTCGAGGCAGTTCGACCTGACGCGGCGGTCATTCTCGTCGGCGACCCTGAACAGCTGGCGTCGGTCGAGGCCGGCGCGGTCCTGGGTGACATCGTTGGTCCGGCAGCGAATGAGATTCGGATGTCGAAGCAGGGGTCCGAGATCGCGGCAAGGTTGACCGGTGTGACACCGCGCGCGTCCAGCGATCTCGGCCCGGCCTCCTCCGTGGCCGATGGGATAGTGATGCTCCGATCGAATTTCCGTTTCACCGGGCACCTTTCGGAATTCGCGTCGGCGATCCGCAAAGGCGAGGCCGACGCAGCGGTTTCGGTGTTGAACAACGCAGGCACGACGCTGAGGTGGGTCGATCTCGACATCGCCGACGCGATCGAGAACGGCAGGATCCCCGACGAGATCGGCCCGGTCCGTGAGATGGCGGTCAGCGCGGGACGGACCCTCTTCAGCGCGGCGTCCGCCTCCGACGCTGCAGGCGCTCTCGAGGCCTTGGCAAAATTCAGGCTCCTCTGCGCGCATCGCCGGGGCGCCGGTGGTGTCGAAGTCTGGACACAACTCGTCGAAACCTGGTTGGCGCAGGAAGTAGAAGGGTTCGACCCGGACCCTGTCTGGTATCCCGGACGACCGGTCATGATGACGGTGAACGACTACAGCCTCCGTCTGTTCAACGGCGACACCGGCGCCGCGGTAGTGCGCGCCGACGGGAGTCTCGGCGTGGTTTTCCCCCGCGGCGAGTCGACCGTCACTGTCGGCCCCTCGAGACTCTCATCGGTCGAGACGATCTTCGCGACGACAGTCCACAAGTCCCAGGGGTCGGAGTTCGAGCAGGCTGCCCTGGTGCTTCCCCCGCCAGAGTCCCCTCTGCTCACCCGGGAACTTCTTTACACCGCAGTTACCCGAGCCAGACGAAGTCTGACGATCGTCGGTCCCGAGGAATCGCTTCGTGTCGCTGTTAGCCGGCCGGTCGCACGTGCGTCCGGCCTTACCCGGCACCTTTGGGGCTGATCAATGAGGGGAACGGTTCAATCGAGGATGGGGGCCGGCTCGGGAATCACTTGAACGCGACGACCCGGTTGCGACCGCGTTCCTTCGCGGCGTACAGCGCCTCGTCCGCGGCCCTGATCAGCGCGGCGGGTTCGGGTTCGACCTGTTCCACGCCGACCACACCGAACGAGGCAGTAACCGGCGCGTCGGGCGGCAGCACCGAAAACCTCTCAGCCACCTTTTGCCGCAGTCGCTCGGCAAGGTCCACCGCAGCAGCGACTGACGCTTCACGCACCAGAACGGCGAACTCCTCACCTCCGTAGCGATAGGCCGAATCGCTCGCCCGGACCGAGTCGGCGAGCAGCTCGCCGAACTGGGCGAGGACCTGGTCGCCGGCCTGGTGACCATACCTGTCGTTGAAGGCTTTGAAGCCGTCGACATCCAGCATGATCAGAGCGGACGAGCGTCGGTAGCGGCGGGCGCGTTCGGTCTCGGTAGCCAGGTCGTGTTCCAGTTGCCGCCGGTTCGGGAGCCTGGTGAGGGGGTCGGTCATGCTCAGTGACTCGGTCACCCCGTGTGCTCGCGCGGCTTCGATCGCGCTTGCTCCGTGGGACGCGAGCGTCTCCACGAGTTCGACGTCGTCCGGCGACAGCTGGCCTATCGACCCTCCCCGAAGCTCGATCACACCGACAACCCTTCCCGTGAACGTCATCGGCACCGCGAGCCGAGGAAGGACCGTCGCCACTGCCGCGTAGGCAGATCCCGTTTCTCGGAGGTCTACAACCTGCTGGCCCGCGCGGGGGCCGAGCGCTTCGTCCATTCCCGAACGGCTCGACCGCCCGTACGTCGCGGCTTGAACAACCGCATCCGGCGGTTCCGACCCGTTCACCGGAGGACCCCCGCCGGTGTCAGCGGAAGGTCTGAGCTCACCGTCGTCCGATATCCAAAGGACCGCTCGCGACGCGCCACTCAGTTTCAACGCGGCCGAAGCGACGGAATCCATCACCGGGCGGAGGCTCAAGTTGCCACCGATCGCCCGGGTCAGATCGAGCACCTGCAACAGCTTCCTCGCCCGGGCGTCGGCCTGGGCGGCGCCGGCGTCGGCCGCCTCTCTCAAGGTTTCCAACTCGTGCGCCAGTCCGAAGACAACCCGAGCCAGGTCCTCCATCTCAGCCGGAACCGTGATGGAGTCGACGTTGGCGGGGTCTCCTGACTCGATCCTGCGGGCGGCATCGACCAGCGGTTGGACGCCCCTCCGGAACCCGTTCGCGACCAAACGACGGTGATCGGCAGCGAGGAACCCGCTTGCGACTGCGAGAACCGCCATGCCGGCGAGCCCCGCTATCACGGCTTCCCGGAGGTCATTCGAGGCGGTTTGAGCTTTCGCTCCGAGATCGGCCACGGCTTGGGATGAGGCGGTCAGATAAGACGAAAACAACTGGCTGCCCTGAGCCTCGAACGCGGCAACTCCCGTCGTGCCAGGTTCCGTCCCCGCCACGAGCTGGTTCGCCCACCCTGCGGTCCAGGCCTGCTCGGCCGAGCGAACCGCAACAAGCTTGGTGAGAACGTCGTGACCACCAAGGCCTGAGCGCAACACCTGCGCATCACCGTTGGCGACCTGAGCCTTTGCCTGCGTGTACGCAGCGAGGCTCCCGCGGTCACCCGTCGTCAGGTATTGGGTGAGCGCGAACCGCTCCTGTTCGAGCCCGGTCCGTGCCTGGTTCAGCCCGGCTACGGCGGAGTTCAAGCGGTCGACCCGGGGATGGAGGACGCCGGCGGC
The DNA here is from genome assembly GCA_036378675.1 of Acidimicrobiales bacterium. Taxonomy (NCBI): domain Bacteria; kingdom Bacillati; phylum Actinomycetota; class Acidimicrobiia; order Acidimicrobiales; species Acidimicrobiales bacterium. The sequence goes on along the minus strand of DASUWA010000024.1, from coordinate 19,922 downwards.
CGCGTAAGCGGTTATGCCGGCGACAATGATCGCCGCCCCGAGAAGGATCTGTATCGCGCGCGCGGAACGGCGGAGGACCGCCGCGACGCTCTGCCCGGAGGGGCGAGCTAGGGGGACGGCCACGGGCCTAGACCGCGCATGGTTCGGCTGTGCGCGAAGCAAGACCCCATTTGCGCCCCATGGGTGTAAATCATGACTTGCCAGCTGGCCGCTTGCCAACAATGACGATCTCCGATCTACGAAGCCCGGCTGAAAAAAAGGACATCCACGTAAATCGGGACCGGCCTCCTCTACAAGCGCGATTTGCAGACCCGGGACCAGGCTAGACGGAGCGAGCACTCAACCCAGGCCACGCCTCCGGGTCCTGGAGCGGTGCCGCGGACCAAGGCGACACCGGGCTGCTCGGGCGATCAGGCGCGCCGGGTAGGTGGTTCCAGCTTGAAGACGTCCGAGGGGGTCCGCAGCCGGAGTGACACGACCGTTTGGCCGAGGGCTTCTTCGACTGCGGACAGAAACGCCGACGGGGGAAGCGGGGCCTCCGGTGCCGGCTGCGGCTGCTGGATGTCCGGCTCCGGATCCACAGCGGCCGGTCCGACCAGATCGAGGCGCCCGGGCCGAAAACGGACTCTCCAGGCCAGGGCCATCGCCACCGCGACGATCGCGCCGATGGTGGCAAACAATTCTGGCAACCGTCCTCCGCTCAGGCTTTCCTTGACGGAAGCAGCGAACTTAGCCATTCGTCGACCTCTTGCTCGGCGCCCTGCGCCAGTTCGACCGCGAAGGCGTCACCGCCGATTCGGGCGGCCCTCAGCTCCGAGTTCGTCGTGCGTACCTCGAGCACGGTGTCTGATGGAACAAGGTTCAGCAATGCCACCAGGCCGGATTCTTGCACCTGCGCACGGTCTCCGGACGCGGTCAGGTCGATGATCTCGTTGCCGGTGCTGAAGACTCCGCCCGCCACCGCGCCGGACTTCGCCATACTCCGCAGGACGTCGAGAGGCCCCTGCGCGGCGGTCTCCTCGATGACCTGTGGTGCCTCGGCCTCGCCTTCCCCGCCGCCGGTGGGCGTCGAAAGCGAAGCGCTTTCCGCCCAGGCGGAAACCTCCTCGATTCGGGCGCGCAGCCGGTCGAGGGCCGCGTGCAGATCCGAGACCTCTGGAGCTTGCTCCTGGTGGATTTCAGGCTGCGGGGCCCCTGGCCCGCCGCCGTTCATTCCGACGTCCTCGGGAGGTCAGTCGACCGGACCGGTGGACCCGCCGGCCTGGATGAAACGATCCAGCGTGTCCCTGGCGACTCCGAGAGCGTCACGTAAAGCGAGGACGTGGGTTTCGAACTCGCGTCTCAGTCCCCCGAACTCGGCGTCGGCAGCCGCCCGAGCGGCCTCCATGAGCCGGTTGCACTCCTCCTGCACGTCCGTCACCATTCGGGTCGATTGATCGCGCGCCTCTTCGAGCAGGCGCTGTGCTTCACGGCGGTCAGCGGCGGCCGCGTCCCTCTCACGCTCGGCCTCTTCGCGCGCCCGGCGAGCTGCGTTCCGTTCCCCTTCGGCTTCTTCGCGCGCCCCGTGACGAATCTTCTCGGCTTCTGCGCGAGCAGACGCGAGCAGTTCCTCGGTTTCCCGTCGGGTGGTTTCGGCTTCGGCTTCAGCGGCCGACCGCAGCCGCTCCCCCTCTTTGCTCGCCGCCTCGGTCAGTAGGCGAGAGTCCTCCGAAACCCGGGACAGCAATTCGGCGAGGCTCTTCGAGATCTCCTCGACCCCGCCGATGAACCCCTGCTGCCTGTTGGGGTCGGTCGACGACCCGGCGCCGCCCCCTTGGTCATTGTCGCTGTTCATTTTCTCCGACCCGGGCCCGTGCGGACCCTCCCCTTCTCTCGCCTGTTGGGTCTCCCCGTCAGGAACGTCGTTTGTGGCCACCAGAGCGGCAAGGTTCCCGAGCTGGCCGTGTGCCCTCGCCAGCTCGTTCTGTGCCTCGGCGAGAGCGCCTTCGGCACCAGCAGCGCGGCGGCGAGCTTCCTCAGCATCGCGCTTTGCAGCTTCGACCTCCGCTGCTACCGCACGTTCAGCCTTCTCCTGCGCTTCCATGACCCGGGACTCCGCGGCGCGAAGGACCTCCTCCGCGTGCTGGCGGAGTCGCTCGGCCGTCTCGAGCGCGCGCCTCTCAGCCCTCGTCACCAACCGGCGTGCGGTGTCTAGTTCAGAAGTCGAGGTTCTGTGACTGAGCGGGCGCATTTCTATTCCTACTAGTCCTACTAGGGACGTCGGACGATAGCGGCGCACAACAAAGTTGCGCTCCACTGATCGTCAAATATGGGCCAAGTGCCGCGACGCACTTCGGACATCCGGGTCTAGATCGGAGGAAGAAGAATCCTCTGGCCGATGTAAAGGAGGTTCGGATCGCCGGGTCGCGGCAACCGCGAGGCGTTCGCGGCGACGACCGCCAGCCAGTACCGGGTCACCTCTGCCGTGGTGGCCACCCGCCCCGACGACTGTGTCTCCACCGCCTGGGCGATCGACCAGAAGCTCTGCCCGGGCTGCACGATGACCAGACCGCCTGCCGTGTTCCCAGGCGCCGGCGAGGGGACGGTCGTGGCGGGAGGTGTGGTGATGGGCGTCGTGGCTGGTGATGTCGGAGCCGGCGCGGTCGGCTGGGTCCTGGGAGCGGAGGAGTGCGTGGACGGCGCCGCGGTGACCGGAGCGGCCACGCGCGATTGCGAGCCCTGCTCCGATAGGAGAACACCGGCCGTCACCCCCGCCCCTGCCGTGACCATGCCCGCTGCGATCGCGACGCGCCGCCGGCTGCGACGCGGCGACTGCTCGCGCTCCGACGCCTCTGCCTGGGCGCTGCTCAGCTCCGCCTTCAACGATTCGAGCTCGCCCCGCAGCTCCTCGACCCCGTTCAGTCCGGGCGCGTTGGGAGGCCCCGCCTTCGACCGCCGGCGTCGTCTGGCCACGACGCCGAATGTTAAAGGTCGAAAACGAGGCCTCGCCAGAAAGATGGATGGAGGTCATGAATCCTCCGCGGTCACCGGGGAGCCGGTACACCCGGCTCCCCAGCGCCCGCAGATTTCGGGCCTAACTGCTTAGGCGAGTCCCGCTGCCCGGGGCCGGCGGACCAACCAGATGATCCCCGTGCCGGCGGTGAGCAGCAGCACCGCGATGCCGAGGAGCATCGGGGTGTCGAGCCCGGTGAAGGCCAGGCGATGATGCGCGCCCGACGCTGCTGCGTGCGGGGCTGCCTGCTTAGGACCGGTTCCTCCGTTGCCCGTCAGGCCCCCGCCACCCGATCCACCACTCACGCCGGGAAGCGAGCTGCCGAGGCCGCTGCCGGCGTTGCTGGTGAAGAGGTTTAGGGGCAGGTTGCCCGGGCCAGGCAGCAGAGTGCTGGTGATCACGCCGCTGCTACCCGTGTTCAACCCGGTGCTTCCGAGGCCGCCGGTTGCGGTGAGGCAGCTCAGCGACAGAAGGCTCGGGATGTTGATCGCACAGGCACTGCCGACCGACCCGTTAGGCGGGATCTGGTTGCCGTTGATCGAGATCAGGTAGCTGGTCCCAGGTGTGGTCGACGACGTGTCGGAGTGCAACAGGTCGATGGTGAGACCACTCGGCCCCCCGAGGTTGATGAAGGCGCCGTCCGAAGTGGCGTTGCTGGTGCTCTGGCCCGACGTCCAGTTGGCGTTGGACGTGGACTGCAGCACCTTGACCGTCGCCGACTGGCTGGGGTTGCCCTGGGTGTCGCCGAGGGTGAGCACCAGCAGGTCTGCGATCGCGCTGGAGTTGGTGGGCGAAGCACTGGCCGACCACGGAGCAACCGCGAGATACAGCGCATTGGTCGGGATCATCAGCTTGGTGGTGTCGATGACGTCACCACTTCCGCTGCCGTTCGTCACCGTTCCGCCAAACGCACTGGCCGGCGGGTTCCCGCCCAGCTCGAGCGCGTTCGCGGTGGCCGAGCCGGTGGTACCGCCGCTACCGCCAGCCGACGCCTTCGTGTGGCTGATTGCAATGGCATTGAGGATGTTCGCCGCGTAGGCCTCCGCCACCGAGGGCGGCGCAGGAACGACGACAACCCCGGTGCCGGCGGAATGAACCGTGCCCGCATGGGTGACGGAGTTATGGGTCGAGGACGTCCTGACGTTCGACGACCTGTTCACAGAGTGCCGGACCACCGTGCCCCTCACGCTGCTCGTTCCGACATGCGAAACGGGTGCGACGTGGCTTGCACCGCTGGTTACGTTGCTGGCACCGCTTGGTTGCGCGACCGAGGTGCCGCCCGCCCCGGAAGGGGCCCCCGCCGGAAGCGAGGGGGCACCGACGTTGGTGCCGGGTGAAGGCGTAACCTCCGCCTGCGCGGCTATCGGGAGGCTAACGAGCAGAACTGCTCCTGCCGCCGCTCCCCACCGTGCGATTCGCATCTATTCCTCCATCCTTTTCATAGAGCTAGAGGTACTTTTCCGTCCTCGTCTTTATGGTTTGTTCTTCGTGCCTCTAAACACTTTGTGTCGCAGGGAGAGAAACTTCGCCCCTGAAACCAAACTGCTCAAAAGGGGCAATTCCCTTATGACACGTATCCTTTTTCTCCAAACTCCGGACGTCAACCTCTCTGTCGCGGAAAATTGTTTTAATACGCGCTGATCGTGTCGCTATAGCCACTGATAGTGGCGAATCCACGTCCTTTTTTTGATCCAAAAGCGCGGGCATCCTAATTCAGCCTTTTGCGCAGACCGAGGGGTCCCTTGGAGGAACCGGGCAGCGACAGCGAGAATGTAATTTTCGATGCGTCGGCGGCTCACCAGGCCTGGCATCGCCCTGGCTCTTACTTGCCTCCTCGGCGCCGGACTCCCGGCAGCCGCGGCCGTTTCGCCTCTAGCTGGGCAGCAGCCGCCGGCAGGTTGTCACGACCGGCTCAACTCGCATGACGGCCTCAACACCATCACGGTCCCTCCACCGAAGGGCGTGAACATCACCGACGACCATGTGAACGTGATCCTCCCTCAGGGCTACTGCGACCCTTCCAGGGGCTCCGCCCGGTATCCCGTCCTCTACCTACTCCACGGGGCGGGGGACACGTATGGAGCCTGGGCGGCCAAGACCGACGTGGTGTCTTTTTCCAAGGCCTACCGGCTGATCATCGTGATGCCCGATGGTGGCGCCAACAAGACCGCCGGCTGGTACTCGAACTGGCTTGACGGCGAGTACCAGTGGGAGACGTACCACATCGCTGTCCTGCAGGGGTTCATCGACGACAACTACCGCACCTTGCGTGACGATCTCGGGATCGCGGGCCTCTCGATGGGAGGCTTCGGGGCCATGTCGTACGCCGCCCGCCACCCGGGCATGTTCAAGGCGGCGGCAAGCTTCTCGGGCGCGCTCGACATGCTGTACGGAGCGCCCGTGACGGGCGTGGTGTTCACCCAGCTGCACTCCATGTACGGCACGCCGAACGCAGGGGTGTGGGGAGACCAGATCCAGAACTACCGAACCTGGTCGAGCCACAATCCCGCGTCGCTAGCCGCTCGGTTGAAGGGGACTGCGGTGTTTCTCGCTTCGGGAACCGGCACTCCTGGCGGAGCCCACGGCGACGATCCGGGCAACCCCGGCGGCTACGCCCTGGAAAACGGGATCTTCCAGATGAACCTCTCGATGGTCCGCGCACTCGATCTTGCCGGCGTGGCGCACACCGACGACTTCTACCCCGGCGGTTACCACGGTTGGCCATACTGGCAGGCGGACCTGCACTGGGCCCTGCCTCAGATCGCGTCGATCCTGGACGCCGGCGCAGCCCACCACTAGAAAGCCCCACCACTAGCAAGCCCCACCACTAGCAAGCAGGGAGAAAAGCTCATGCTCGACCTTCTGATCCGTGGCGGCACGCTCATCGATGGCTCGGGGGCACCCGGCCGCACCGCAGACGTGGGGATCAGCGGGGACCGGATAAGCACGGTAGGGACGATCGACGAGCCCGCGCGGAGAACCATCGACGCCGCCGGCCTGGTCGTCGCACCGGGTTTTGTCGACCTGCACACCCACTACGATGCCCAGCTCTTCTGGGACCCGTTCGCTACGCCGTCCTGTCTTCATGGGGTCACGACGGTCCTCGGCGGGAACTGCGGCTTCACCCTCGCCCCGGCGGGCTCCGAGCATTCCGCGTACCTGACCCGGATGATGGCCCGGGTCGAAGGCATGCCGCTCGCCGCGCTGGAGGGGGGTCTGGATTGGCGGTGGGGGTCGTTTTCGGAGTGGCTCGACCGTCTGGACGGCCGGATCGGTGTCAACGCCGGCTTCCTAATCGGGCACTCGGCGCTGCGGCGGGCGGCGATGGGAGAAGGAGCGATCGGCGGGCCTGCGTCGCCGGCCGAGGTGGACCGGATGGTGCAGCTTCTGCGGGCCGGGCTCGCTGCCGGAGGGCTCGGGTTTTCTTCATCGCGGGCGCACACGCACAACGACGGCGATGGGAACCCGGTGCCGTCCCGGTTCGCCGACGACGCGGAGCTGCTTGCTCTGGCGGCGCAGGTAAAAGAGCACCCCGGCACGACGCTCGAGCTCATCCTGGCCGGTTGCCTCGGTCGATTCTCAGGCGATGAGGTCGACCTGATGTCCTCGATGTCAATCGCAGCCGACCGGCCGCTGAACTGGAACGTGCTCGGCGTATCCGCGGCGGATCCGGAGGGGTACGTGCATCAGCTCGACGCCTCCACCGTCGCGGCGTCTCGCGGCGCGACCGTGGTCGCGCTGACGCTGCCGCACCAGATGCAGATCAGGTTGTCGTTCCTCACCGGGTTCGTCCTGGACGGGCTGCCCGGCTGGCGCCCGACCTTCGCCCTGGCCGTCCCGGAGAGAATGACGGCGCTGCGCGATCCTTCGGTCCGCCGGCGTCTCGGCGAAGGCGCCCGGTCCGACGAGGCGGGCTTGCTCCGAGGGCTCGCGCGGTGGTCAAGCATGGTGATCGCCGAAACGTTCGCTCAGGAGAACGAGGGTCTGGCGGGAATGACGGTGGCGGCGGCCGCGGCCGCCCGCGGCATCGACCTCAGCGGCGGCACCGATTCGGCGTTCGACTTCCTTCTCGACGTCGTCCTCGCCGATGAGCTCCGTACCGGCCTCCAACCTCCGATCGCGACCGACAACCCGGATGACTGGAAGCTCCGCGCTGAGGTGTGGCTGGACCCGCGCACGGTTGTCGGCGGTTCCGACGCGGGCGCGCACCTCGACATGATGTGCGGTGCGATCTACTCCACTTCGTTGCTCGGCGACGCGGTCCGGGAACGGCAGCTGCTTCCGTTGGAGGAGGCGGTCCACCAACTCACCGACGTGCCGGCACGCCTATACGGGCTTCGGGAACGGGGTCGGGTCGAGGAGGGGTGGCACGCCGATTTGGTGCTGTTCGATGCCGAGCGGATCGGGCACCGTCCGCCCCGGACGCGCTATGACCTCCCCGCCGGAGCTCCACGCCTGTACTCGGAAGCGGTCGGCGTCGAGCACGTAGTGGTCAACGGCACGGTCATCGCGAGTTCGGGGACTCTTTCAGGTGAACTTCCCGGGCGTCTCCTTCGTTCGGGCCGCGACACCTACACGATGCACGCCGGCGAGTTCGGGTGAACAGCTGGCCGCCGCCGACCGCGAGTCGCGCCCCGGCGAGGGTTTTGCCGCGCCCCGGCGAGGGTTTATTTGCAATTTGAGGTCGTTTTTGGTGCATAAATGCAACAAAAGCCTCCTCGCCCCGTACCAGCGGAGGTGGTTGAGCCCAGCGGCGGCCGGCGCAGCAGCAATCTGTGGCGGCGCCTTCCTGGCCGCATGCGCGTCGTCGTGCGGAGGTTCGCAGGCCTCGCCCAAGGCGTCCGACGTCACCGCGCTGCCGGCCACCTATCAGGTCGTCTATCGCGTGGAGACTTCGCACGGCTCGTCCTCCCAGCAGTCCTGGGAGGTGCTGACCCAATCCGGTCCGTTCGATGTGAGCGATCTCGTGTACCGATCCGATCCTCGCTCGGGAGCCGATCCGAGTACGGGAACGGTGTCGTCGTTCGATCACCTCTACGAGCTTGCAGGGGGACGTCTGACACTGGTCTCCGACCGGCAACCAGGACCGGGGAGCGGGGCGCCGGGAGCCGGGGTAGAAGTGGCGGAACTCGCCCAACGCCGCATTGCCGCCATCAAAGGTCGCTCGGCAGCAGCGGGCGAGCCCTGCACGGTGGTGCGCTTCGGCGAGCCGCCTGTCGGTCCGATCACCGCGCCGAATGGAAGCGGCACCGACGACATATGCATCGACCGGTCGGGCCTGGAGGCTCACGAAGCCTGGACATACCACGGGCGGGTGGTCCTCGAGCGAACAGCGGTTGAAGTCAGGGTCGGGTCTTCGGACTCTGCGATTCACGGCGCGCCGGCGCTGTCGACTGCGCAGACGTCTGGTGCGCCCGCGATCTTGAAAGTCACCGAACGGCCCGACCAGATCAACGCGCCACAGTCCTACCTTGCAACGCCGCCGGCGCCGGCGGGATTCACTGCTCAGCCGGTGGCGACGACGATCGCGTTCAGCCCCTCGGATCCATCTCAGGTGACCGATCTGTCAACGATCTGGTCGTTCTCCGATGGCGGAGCCGTTATCACGGTCGAAGCCGGACAGGGCCAGTTGCCCTGGTCGCCGGGTGACACACCCTCCGGCGCACTCGAACTGAAAGGCCTGGGCCGCGCCGCTTTGGCGCTGCGGTCGGACGGTCCCGAAGTCCGAATCGAGCTCGACCAGAACCGTTGGGTCCGGGTTCGCGGCACGGTGCCGCCTGTGCAGCTCTCCCGTTACGCTTCGGAGCTCGCTCTCGCCGGCCGTTGACGCGCAGAGGGACGGTCGATTCGCCCACCGAGAAGACCGAATCCCTCCGTGTAAGCGACGAGGGCCGCGAGGACTGCGGCGATGCCGATCGCCTCGGCGAGGTCCTTGCGAACCGACGAGCCGGAACCGGTTGAGCGGGAAAGTTGGGTTCGCTGCCGCGCAGTTGGGGCAGACCCGCTCGGAGACCCGGTACCCGGGCTGCCGGTCGGAGACACTCCCGACGGCACCCCCGGCGCAATTGCGGGCGGGGTGCCGGCGGCGGGAGCGGCCGGAACTAACGACAACGGTGAGCTCGGAGCAGCGGGTGCGGCGCTGCCGAAGCTGCCGTTGTCACCGGTGCCGACAGGAGAGGACGCGCCCTGATCGGCCGGTGTTCCTGCCGGCGCTCCCGTGGCACCGCCGCTCGGCTCGCCGGCGGGGGTTACCTGGAGGGTGTCGGGGCCTGGTTGATCGAAAGCGACCCGGTCGGCGGTGCCGCCAGCCTTGATGACGGCAGCAACGGTTCCGTTCTCGAGCAGAGGTCCGGCGGCGAACGTGACCGTCGTGCTGTTCGAGCTAACCGTTCCCGTCACCTGAGATTTGGTGCAGTCGTATGCAGGGACGTCCGTCCATGGTCCCCCCTGCGCGGGTTTGTAGTTCTGGCCGGCGGGGGTAATCGGGCAGGCGACCGGTGGGCTGGTGATGACCGGGTTGCCCGCGACTTTGAGAGTGATCGATCCGACTTCGTCGCCGGCGCCGACCTGGAAGGTGAGGGCGGAGATCGCGGTGGGGCCGGTGAAACCGTTTTCGATGTACAGACCGCCGGACGGGACTTGGGGCGGCGCGGGCGGTGCCACGCCGAAGCCGGTGTTGGTGACGGTCCACCAACCATCCTTCACCGGGGCTGCCGCGTGCGCGGGAACGGCCCAAAGCCCGGCAGACGAGCCGCCCAACGCGACGGCCGTCGCGATGAGGATGAGCCGGCGCCTAGGCACCGCTGGAGCCTCTTGCAACTACAGGAAGCTCGACGGTCGGATCCTCGACGATCGGATTCTCGGCCAGTTCGGGCGGGCGCTCGACCCGTTCCATCCCGTCAGGCTGGCCGACAGGTGCCCCGAGGTAGGACTCGATCACCTTCGGATCGTGGAGCACTTCTTCGGGCGTACCGGTGGCGATGACGCTGCCGAGCTCCAACGCAACCATCCGGTCGGCGACAGATCTCAACAAAGGAACGTCGTGCTCGATGATCAGGATGCTGCAATCGAGCTCATCCCGGATCCGGTGAATCAAGGGGCCGAGCGCCTCGGTCTCTCTCTGTGCGATTCCCGACGACGGTTCATCGAAAAGGAGGACCTTGGGCCGTCGCGCGACTATCGCCGCGAGCTCTACCATCCGCCGCGACCCCGTCGACAGCTCCGAAACGAACTTGTCCCGAAACGCGCCGAGCCCCATCAACGCGATCAGCTCTTCGACTCGAGCACGGAGCCCGGCTTCGGAATCGGCCAATCGGGGTGGCCCGAGCAATGAGGGGAAAACGCCGGTTATCTCCGCCTCCTCGTGCATCGCCAGCGCCAGCGATTCGCCGACCGTCAACGCCGGCCACAGCCTCGCGTCCTGGAAGGACCTGCCCAGGCCCGCCGCCGCACGGCGGTGCGGTCCCCAACCGCTGACGTCCTGTCCTTCGAGAAGTACGAGCCCGCGATCGGCCCGGGCGAACCCGGAGATCAGATCGAACAGGGTCGTCTTGCCGGCGCCGTTGGCGCCGATGAACCCGAGGATCTCACCGCGTTGGAGCGAGACGCCGACATCGTTGACAGCGGTGATGCCTCCGTAGGTCTTGGTAAGCCCGAACGTCTGCAGCGCAGCCGCCGGGTCCGCAACTTCATCGACCAATTCGTGTGACAGCTCGTCAGCCCCCGCGACACGATGCTCGGTCTCGCTCGACCGGCGGGTTGAACGCGACGCGCGGACAGTCCGATCTCGAGACACCGGCCCCGCGCCGTTGACGGCGCCTGCTCCTTGGAGGAAGACGGCCCTCAATATGTCGGGGCGCTCGAGCAGGTCGGCGGTCGGTCCCGAGAACCGGACCTCCCCTTTTTCCATGAAGACCGCGCGATCGGCAAGCCGGAGTGCAGTGTTCACCGACTGCTCGACGATGACCACGGTCGTTCCCGAATCGTGAATGGCCCTCACGATTTCGACCAGGCGATTCACGATCGTGGGCGCCAAGCCGAGCGACAGCTCGTCGATCAGTAGAAGCTTCGGCTTGCCTATGAAGGCCTGCGCGAGCGACAGCATCTGCTGCTCACCGCCGGAAAGGGACCCGGCGAGGGTTTGGGACCGCTCCCCGAGGATCGGGAAGTACTCGACGGTCCGCGCGATCGCGTCGTCGACGTACCGCTTGTCCTTGCGGTAGAGCCATCCCGCCATGCGCAGGTTCTCGGCGACGGTAAGGGTCGGGAAAACGCCCCTTCCTCCGGGCACCTGGACGATCCCCGCTCGAGCGGTGGCTTGAGGATCAGCGTGGGTTATTTCCGCTCCGTCGAAGACGACCGTCCCGCCGACTGGATCGAGAAGGCCGGTGATGGTCTTGAGGAAGGTCGACTTACCTGCGCCGTTGGTTCCGAGAATTGCGACCATCTCCCCGGCTCCGAGATCGAAGTCCACGCCGAACAGCACCTGCACCCCGTCGTAAGACGCATCCACCCCGCGGCACGACAGCAGCGCATCGGCTCCGGTCGCTTCTTGAGCGCGCATCGCCGACTCGGCGTCCTTTTCGACGAAGCGTTGCACGCTCGCCTGGACCAATCCCCCCGCAGCAACGATCACGCCGAGAACTGCAAGCGACACCCGCTGGCCGTTCGAGTCACCGACACTGCCGATGATCGGGGTGATGACGACAGCGCCTATGGCGTAGAAGAGCAGCGACCACGCGTAAGCCTGAGAGCGCAGGGTCGGCGGTGAAACCAACGAGACCATCGTCGTGTATGACGGCAGGTAGCCGAACGCCCCGATGGTGACGAATCCGGCGAGAAGCACAGCGACCGCGAGGTTGGGGACCACCGCCATGAGGAGGCTCAGCCCGCCGAAAGAAACGATCAGGAACCCGCTGATCGCCGGCAACCGATCGGGCCGCCGTGCGGCGAGGGCCTTCGAGGTCATCCATCCGCCTAGCGCGATGCCCACCAGACCGCCGATGCCGAGGAGAGCGCTTACACCGCCGCGGGCGGTGTCGCCCAGGTGATAGACGTCCTTGAAGAAGTTGCTGGCGACGGTGGCGAAGGGGATGGTGCCGGCGCCGAACAGGAACGACGACCCCCAGGTTCTCCTGAGCGAGCGGATCGCCTTCACCCTCCTGAAGCCCTCGCCAAGGGATGCGGAGGAGCGCTGGGTCATCGACAGTCCGATCGACGCGCCCCGGGCGGGTTCGCGCATCAAGGCGAGGCAGGCGACCAACGCGAAGGTGGGAAGGGCGAGGATGACGAAGGTCGGCCGCCATCCCACGAGGGTTGCGATGAATCCCGCGAGCGGGGCTCCGAGCAGGCCGATTCCCTGGGCCCCCAACCGATAACCCGTGAATACTTCACCCAAGCCCTGGGGGCGGTAGTAGTCGGAGAGGAGGCTCGGGTAGACGGTTTCGGAGCCGATGAAGCCGACCCCTCCGACTATCCGGGCGATCACCAGGATCGCCAGCACCGGAGCCAGGCCGGTGACGATCGCGGTTACGCCCCAAACGATTGCGGCGATCGCCGACAGGCGAATCCTGCTGTGGCGGTCCCCGAGGTAGCCGATCCCAACCGCGAAGACGATCGGCAGCGCACCGGTTAGCCCCGCCACCGCGTCTATGCCCGAGTTGCTGAGATGGAAGGTGTGGCGGATGTCAGGCGACAGAACTCCGAAGGCGGTGATATCGAAGGTCTGGACGCTCGCCAGTCCAAGGAGGATCAGTAGAGGGGTGACCCCGATCGGCTCCAGAGCAACCTGGAGCTCGGACCACGTCCGCTTGAGGGAGCCGATCACTTCGCCGGCTCCCTCACGAGGCCCGCGCTGATGAGAGACGTGACGTCTTCCTGCTCGGAGCTCTGATGCTCCTGGTCGTCCCGGCGGTCGGCGACGAGGCTGGGGACGAGGATCCTATGGCGATCGGCGACGAGCCGAAGCAGCCGGTCGCGGACCCTGAAGACGAGCTCACCGAGTCCGCCCGGCAGAAACATCAGGAGGATCAGGAGGCCCGCACCGGTTGCAAGAAACTGGAATCCCGGCTTGAGGAGGTAGATGGACCCGTAGACATAGATGGCACCGAGCACCGCGCCCGGAATCGACCCGAGCCCCCCGATGACGACCATGGTGAAAAAGAGCAGGCCGCTGTACGCATCGAACGCGCTGAAGTTGAAGGCCTGCTGCTGCACTACGAACAGGCCTCCCGCGAGACCGGCGATCATCCCCGAGAGGGCGAACGCCACAAGGTCGAGGCGGGTGGTGCTTAGCCCGATCGACTGCGTGGCCAGGCGGTTCTCCTTGCCCGCGATGATCGCGCGCCCGGCGTGGCTCGATCGGAGAGTACGGGCGGCGACGAGCACCAGCACGAGCGCTATGAAGCACACGTAGTACATCTGCCGGTCGGAGGAGATTCCGATCCTCCCGAACAAAGGCGCGCGCTGAATCAGGGACGACGGGTCCAGCCAGTGGAAGTACCGCGGCACGAGGAAGTAGTTCGCGGACGTCACCGCGAACGCGAGGGTTACGACCGCTAGGTAGGGACCGCTGATGCGAAGTGCGGGGATGCCTATCAGGAGCGCCAACAGTCCCGACACCACGCAACCGGCACCGAGCGCGAAGAACAGGTCCCAACCGTGATTGGCGAAAAGGTTCCCGGTCACCGCCGCGCCGAACCCCATCAGCGCGACCTGACCCAGGGAGATGTGTCCCGCCCAGCCGGTCAATACGACCAGCGACACCGCGACGATCGCGTAGATCAGCACGAGCGACGCCAGCTGCGACCTCGCGGGGGTGATCAAGAAGGGGAGCACGAGACCGAACGCGAGAAGGGCCAGGCGAACCCCGGAGCGCCCGAGCCGAACCTCCCGCAGGTTGGCCAGCTCCGCCGGGACGGGCCGGACCGGGCGAATGGCCTGCCAGTTGCCGATACCGGTTTCGGAAGCCCGGGTGAGCCGGTCCCTTCTCAACAAGAGCGTGGCCAGGATTACCCCGAGCAACAGCGCGTCGACGTAGGTGGAATTCTGGAAAGTCCAGGCTCCCAGCTGCTCGGCGATTCCAAGCCCCACCGCGGCGACCAGCGCGACCGGGATGCTGGTCATGCTCGCGATCACAGCCGCAGTCAGCGTTTGGAGAAGTAAGTCGATGCCCCCTCCCGAGACGCTGGCGAAGGACTCGAAACCGAGGATCGGAACCCGCAGAAGGACTGCCAGCGCGGAGAGAATTCCTGTGATCGTCCAAACGATCGTCGAGAGCCTTGCGACCGGGACACCCATGAGCCGAGCGCGGTCGCTGTTGTCGGCCGCCGCTCTGATGGCGGTCCCGTAGCTGGTACCGCGCAGGAACCACGCGAGTGCCGCCAGAACGACCGGGACCACGACGATCGCGACGATGTAGTTACCGTTGAATAGAACCGGGCGAAGCAGGAAGTGCACGTTGAACGGAGTCGTGAACGTTCCGGCGTTGCCGTAGTGGCTCCATTCCGTCGGGATGATCACCGACAACCCGTTGAGCAGTTGCGCGAGCCCGATAGTCGCTACGGCGACGATGAGCCTGGGGGCCTTTGCAAACCGACGGAGGATCGCCACCTCGGTCACCGCCCCCAGAACGGCCGACAAGGCAAGACCGGTGGCGATCGACAGGAAATAGTTCAGATGGACCCTGATGTGGAGCTCGATCGCTATCACAGCGGCGACCGACCCGAACTCCGCTGCGGCGAAGTTGATGAACCGGTTCGCCTTGTACACCAGCACGATGGAGATGGCGACCAGCGAGTTGATCCCTCCGAATACCGCGCCGGCGAGGATGATCCCCGCAGGAGCGCCGTGGGGAAGGATCCGCGCAAGCACCGCCCACGCGATGAGCGCACCGGCGAAGCCCGCCAGAGGCCGAGCAGCGGATGGGAGCTTCGGTACCCGACCTACGGCAACCGGTAGGACACTCACGGGTAGAACGGGGGCTGGCCGCTCGGGAACTCGTTGACTTGGAAGAACCGCCCGCCGTAGACCGAGACGTAGGTTCCGGTCTTGTTGTCGGCCTGGGAGTGACCGCTGCCGTTCCACCAGACCTCGCGCGATCCGCGGATGAGCGTGTGGGTGTTACCGAAGTACCACGGGCCTTCGGGGCTGGTGTCGCTCCCGCCGGCGGGAAGCCCGGCCGACCCGGCCGCAATGTTCGCCGGCGTCAGGTTTGGTCCGGCGGCTTGCAGCTGGTTGAACATCGGCAGCAGCTCGTAGTAGTCGACCACCGAAGACGGGTTGACCGGCACACCCGCCGCCGTGAGGACCCGCCCGGCTTCACCGTTCGGGCTCAGGAGGGCGGCCGTGTCCCCGGCCTGGGACATGCCGAACAAGTGGCCGTTGATTGCTTGCTGGTCCCATAGCTGCGCGAAGTTGTCGCTGTCGGTGAGCGCGACACCATTCAGAACCCACTCGGGGTAGTAGTTCTGTTGAACCGCGTCCTGGGTAAGAAAGATCGGGGATATCGGGTCGCACGCGAGCTCGATGCTCGTGTCGTCGTTCGCGGAGAACTGCACGATTGCACGCTGCGCGTCTTGCGGGAAGGTGGAGATGTCGAGCGCGTAGTTGTACTGGTCCTGGCGGTTGGAGCCGATCCCGTAGTTCTGTTGGACAAGCTGCTTCTGGTACGTCTGACAGTCCTGGTACCCGGCGTTGTTCGGGATGTAGGTGGCAATCTTGCGCGGCAGCGAGGCCAGGTTGAGCACGCCGTCCATTCCGGCCCACTTGGCATTGGACGGGAAGAGCTGCTGCCCGGCGAACTGGGCGAACTCCTGAGATATGAGCGTGCAGTTCATGGTGATGCCCCATACGTAGGGGTTCAGCCGCTGGTAGAACGACTCCGGGAAGTAGGCGGCGCCCTCGGGAATGTAGAGCTTGTAACGCTGCGCGCACTCAGCGAACGGCGCCGGTTCGAAATTGCCTTCGAAGTCGATCACCCCGAAGGCGTGGATCGATGACGCCGCCGCGTCGGCGTCGGCGCAGGCGGCAGCCTGATCCTGATCGAGCTCCTCGTTGGTGTAGTTGCCCTGCCCGTTGAAGTCGACCAGCTTTACCTGCCGGCCGTACAACTCGAAGACCTTGTTGAAGTAGGCGACCAGCTGCTGGGTGTACTGCTCCGCCACGCTGTACTGCACGCCTCCCGCAGCTTCGATCTCCGCCTCGGTCGCTACCGCATTCGGACCGGACGAGTCGGCCGTGTGCCTGATCGCGATGGTGATGGTGTTCCCGGTGACGCCGTTCCAGGTTCCCCCGCCGTTGTTGCCGGACCACTTGCTGACGCAAGGCGCGGCGTATTCGGAGTAGGAGATCTGGCGCACGCCTGGCGCGCAGGCAGCGCCCCCGACGGTGATTCCGTGGCCGACCTGGCCCCCGGTATTCCCGACCGGACCTTGCGATGCTGCGCCCGCCGCCGCACCCGAAGCCTGTGCCGGGCCGCTGGCGGATGTTGCCCCCGACGCGCCAGACGCTCCGCTGCTGGCGAGAGTCCCGGCGCTCGAGGCGGCGCTCGCGTTCGCCGGACCGTTCGGGCCTGCGTTGGCGCCGTAAGGGCTGCCGCCGGTGGAGCCGGCGCCGACCGCGGTCCGTCCGTTGTTGGCGACGGTTGGGAGCAGAGCCAGTGCGATCGCGATCAAACCACCGCACACGTAGATCACGAGGAATCGGCGAACGTGGTAAGCAGCCCGCAGGGTGTTGCGGGCGAAGGGATCGCTCACCTTCGCCAACGTCTCGTCACGCTCCCGTTTGGAAGTTCCTCCCGTCGGCAATCAAATCCCCCCTGAACTCGATGGCGCCGATCTCCCGTGCGCCTCGGTGCCTGCTAGTTGCCGGCCCGCTTCCTCCCTTCCCCCGCCGGGCCGGCGTTTCCTCCCGTACGCATATCGGTCATTTTGTACAGCTAACTGCTCTGGTGACAAGTCGTCACTTCCCGTCCCATGGTGGCGGAGCGGTGTCCGGCCGTGGCTGCGTCAAGCCCGCGCCATCTCCAGCTTCGAGCCCATCAGCTCCGTGAAGTTGTCCGAATAGAACCGGTCAAGAGCGTCAGCGTCCGTCCCGTCGAGCGTCGCCTCAAACTTCGCTATCGGGTCCGTGCTTCCTTCAGGGTGCGGGTAGTCCGACGAGAACATGAACAGCTCCGGGCCCGCCTGCTCGATCATCCACCCGACCGGTTCCCCCGGGAACGGAGTGAACTTCAGGTGGCCCCGCACGTACTCCGAAGGCTTCCTCGACAGGCGGGTGAGCGGCGGCTCGGTGCGTGAGAAGGAGCGCTGGGCGCAGTCGAGATGCCGGATCCACGACGGGACCCAGGCCGCGCCCTGCTCGATGCACCCGCCGCGCAGCTTGGGGAACCGGTCGAACAGACCGTCGAGCACCAGCACGCCGAGGAACACCGCCGGCGAATGGTGGATCGCCAGGTAGTCCTTCGACCGTATGTTCTCGCCGCCACCGAGGTGGTCGGGAACCGGCATGTCGTTGTTGTGGAACGCCCTGTCGAGCAGGCTGCCTCCGCCGCCGACGTGCAACACGAACGGCGTGTCCGACTCTGCGAGCACCTCCCAGAAGGGGTCGAGGTCGGGATGGGTCGGAGCCCGCTCCCCCGGCGCAGTGGACGGGACCATGATCGCTGCGCATCCCGAATCGATCGCCTTGGTGGCGGCGGCAACCGCGCGGGACGGGTCCTTGAGCGAAACGCTGGCGACCGCCAGAAGCCGCCGATCCTTGGCGCAGAAATCGGCGATCGCCCGGTTCAAAGCGTCGGCCCCGGCGTAGGTTCCGACCCCGTTGCTCAGTCTGTAGAGAAGCGGGGCGAACGTCGGGAACACCAACTGAGCGTCGAAACCGAGCAAGTCGAGAACCCGGCTCCGCTCCTCCGGGTCCCAGCCACCCATCGCCATCCAGCCCTTGTCGCGGAGAAGCCGGTCCTCCGCTTGCGACGCAACCTCCTGGTCTGCGCGCCGCTCCTCGGCGGCTGCTACGGCGCGGTCGAGGATCTCGCGGCGGGATTCGAACATCCCCTTCGCCAGTTGCTCGACCTTCTCCTTGGGCAAATACCTGTCAAGGATGTCCGGCAACTCCATCAGGTGGCTGTCCGCATCCATGACAGTGCGCCCAGTGGCGTAGCTCATCGTTGTTTTCCCCGTTCTAGGTTGTGCCTGGAGCGTGGTGACATTTCGTCACCGGCTCGGTGGTGACAGAATGCCACCATGTCCTCGTCCGGCACAACACCCGTTCGCGTGAGAGCCGCCGGAGCCGGGGATGCAGCGCGGCTCAACGGGATCGAGCGCCGGGAGTCGCTGCTCGACAGCGCCGCCGAGATCGCTGCCGTGCGAGGCGTCGAAGCGGTCACTATGGACTCCGTCGCCGATGAGGCTCGGGTCAGCAGGGCGCTGGTGTACAAGCACTTCGCAAACCGGAGCGAACTCCTCACCGCGGTTTACCGGCGTGAAGCCGGGCTGCTCCACGAGGAGATGGCGGCCGAGGTCCGCAGCGCGGACTCGCTGGAGGGGATGTTCCGTGCGCTGATCCGCGCTTCGATGCGCGTGTCGGTCGAAAGGGGCGCGCTGTTCGCTGCACTCCGAGCGGCGGGCGCGTGGAATCGCGAGCTTCGGGCGGAGCAGCGAGGTCGCGACCGCGCAACCGTGAAAGCCTTCGCTACCCGGGCTGCCAAGGAGTATTCGCTTCCCATACGAGACGCGCAGCGGGCGATCGCCATGCTGCTCGGTGCGATCGACTCGATCATGCTGCAATGGCGGACCCGACGCACGGCAGAAAATGCCGCCGCCCTCGAGGAGACCTACTTAGGCCTGGTCACCGGGGGGCTCGAAAGGCTCTCTCGCGAGGCTCGATAGCGCGGGCCTTTCGGGCCTACCATCGGGTTGATATGCCCGGGAACCGTGGACGCCTCGCCGTCGGCGCAGCCGCAATCGCAGCGATCGGAGCAGCGGCGGCGGGAGGGCGGCTGCTGGTCAAGCAGTCGGCGAACTCGATCAAATCACGCTCCGACCCCGACCTCGATCCGCTCTACGACCTGCCGCCCGATGTAACCCACCATCAGATACCGAGCGACGACGGGGGTTCTCTGCACGTGGTCGAGCGGGGAATCGGCCGGCCGTTGCTGCTCGTCCACGGCATAACGCTGCAAGCCGGGATCTGGGCACCGCAGTTCCACCTTCTCGCCGACCGCTATCGCGTCATGGCGATGGACGTTCGGGGCCACGGCCAATCGGTTGCGGGCAGCGACGGCTTCGGGCGGAGGATCGCGGCGCGCGACGTCAAGTCGGTGCTCGATCATTTCGATCTGCATGACGTCATCCTCGTAGGTCACTCGATGGGCGGGATGATCGTGATGGAGCTCGCCGGCGACTTCCCCGAGCTCCTGACCGAACGCGTCGCCGGTCTGGTGTTCATGGACACCGCCGCCTACCAGGTCCTGCCCAAGCCGGCGTTGCCGATCGCGAAAGCCCTGGGGCGGCGGATCAACACCCGGTTCGATCACGGGAAGCCGGTACCTCAGCGGCCGTTCGGCGAAGACGACCTGTCGTGGGTGCTGGCTAGGGTCGCGTTCGGCCGGAACCCCTCGGCTAAAGCCGTGGACCAGGTCAGGCGCTACGCCGAGGAGGTCCCCCAGTCGACTTCGCTGCCATCGGGGATCGACCTGCTCGACCACGACGCGCGGGTCGCCCTTCAGGCAACCAAGACCCCGTCAATGGTGCTCGTGGGTTCGATGGATCTCCTGACCCCGGTGTGGGCGGCGAGACGGATTGCAAACTTCCTTCCCTACGCGCGCTTCGAGGTTCTCGACGGCGCCGGCCACCAGTTGATGCAGGAGCGCCCCTACGAGATCGCGTCGCTCCTGGACGAGTTCTCCAAGAGCGCGGACGTGGTCTCCAGC
>DASUWA010000023.1 GCA_036378675.1 Acidimicrobiales bacterium | reverse complement strand
GGTGAACGACCCTTTGGATCCAAGCTGGGGTTTCGGTACGCAGATCGGGGGAGTTCGATGAGCGAAAGTGTTCGTCCACGTGCGGCGTCGTCGGTCAAGACGTGGGATGCCGAGGCGGACGTCGTGATTGCCGGATTCGGGACGGCTGGGAGCGCCGCCGCCGCTGAGGCCGCCGCTTCGGGCGCCGAGGTCCTGGTCCTCGAGCGGACCAGCGGGTGGGAAAGCGCGGCCGGCGCGCTGTCAGGCGGGCTGATCTATCTCGGTGGTGGCACCGACATACAGAAGGCGTGCGGATTCGATGACACGCCCGACAACATGTTCACCTTTCTCGTGGCGGCCATGGGTCCCGGAGTCGACGAAGCGCGTTGCCGGGTGTACTGCGACGGCAGCGTGGACCACTTCGACTGGCTGGTTTCGTGCGGCGTCCCGTTCAAGGCGAGCTTTTGGGAGACCCCCGCTTGGGAGATACCGCTCGACGACGGCCTCATGTATTCGGGCGGGGAGAACGCGTATCCGTTCAACGAACTCGCAGCGCCCGCGCCACGCGCCCACGTTCCGCAGATGGAAGGGAAGAAGACTGGGCGAAGAGGCGGCGGCTGGATGCTGCTCAACCATGTGACCAAGACTGCCCTCGAACTCGGCACCCAGATCCGCTACGACACGTCCGTCGAAAGGCTCGTCGTCGACGAAGACGGTGCCGTCGTCGGGGTGATCGCGCGCAACTACGGCAACGAGGTCGCCGTACGCGCGCGAGGCGGCGTCGTGCTGACCACGGGCAGCTTCACCTACTCGGACCGCCTTCTCGAGTACAACTCCCCGTGGCTGCTCGGACGCCCCGGGTCGGCAGTCGAGGCTCACGACGGTCGGTCGATCCGGATGGGGCAGGCCGTCGGGGCAGATGTCCGGCACATGGACGCGTTCGAGTGCGCGCTCGGCATCGACCCGGCGCTGCTCGTACGCGGAATCCTCGTCAACTCGAACGGGCAGCGCTTCATCAACGAGGACACCTACCCCGGGCGGATCGCGCACGCGATCCTTCGCACCCAGGACAACGACGCGTTTCTCATCATCGACGAGGCCAGCTACGAGGAATCGCCGGAACCGCTCCGGCTGAAGTTCCTCAAGCTCCGGCCGACTTGGGTGTCGGCCACTCCAGAAGAGCTGGAGAAAGAAATCGGAATGCCCGAAGGATGCCTCCGAGCGACGGTGGACCTGTTCAACAACCACGCCGCATCGGGCACCGACCCCATGTTCCACAAGTCCCCCAAGTGGGTCCGGCCTCTCGGAAGTCCTCTTGGAGCGATCGACCTGCGCGGGATGTGCAACGGCTTCACGCTGGGAGGGCTCGCCACGACACCCAACAGTGAGGTCCTTCACGTCGATGGAGACGTGATCCCCGGGCTCTATGCCGCCGGTCGCGCGAGCAACGGCATACCCGCTTGGGGTTACGCCAGCGGGACGTCCCTCGGAGACAGCACCTTCTTCGGGCGGCGCGCCGGCAGGTACGCGGCACGTGCAGCAGCGCCACGAGGGGGCTGATGCCCTAAGGTCATCTCATGGTTCCCCGCGGCACGACGCGCCGGCTCCGCCAGCCCCGAGTGGCGGAGATGGTCGCCGGCGAGCTGCGCGAACGAATCATCAGCGGCGAACTTCCCGATGGTTCGTCCCTTCCCAAGCAGGATGAGTTCATCGAGGAATTCGGCGTCAGCAAGCCGTCGGCCCGCGAGGCGTTTCGCATCCTCGAAACCGAAGGGCTGGTGACGGTCCAACGCGGAAACGTCGGGGGAGCCATCGTCCACCTCCCGAAACCGAACGCGGTCGCCTACACCCTGTCTCTCGTACTCCAAGCGCGCGACGTGTCGCTCGAAGATGTGGGCAAAGCCCTGCAGCAGATCGAACCGGTGTGCGCAGCGCTTTGCGCAGGAAGGCCGGACAGGGACAAAGAAGTGGTGCCCGTGTTGCAAGCGGCTCACGACCGGCTGAGCCGCGCGTTGTCGACGCCACTCAGCAAACGTGACGAGCAGGAGGTCACCGACGCTTCACGCGCGTTCCATGAGGCGATCGTCGAAACGTGCGGCAACGAGACGATGATCGTTGTCGCCGGCGCTTTGGAGACCGTTTGGTCAGCGCACGAACGGTCTTGGTCCGCCCGGGTGGCTGAGGCAGGGCGCTTTCCGGAACCTCGGCTGGGCGCAAAGGCTCTCAAAGAGCACGCAGAGATCCTTGCGGCCATCATGACCGGCAACTCCGATCGCGCGGCGCGAGCGGCCCGCCGGCATCTCGCAAGCGCCCAGCTCTACCCGCTTTCGGAAAGCCCAGACGCACCGGTCAAGGCGACCACGCTTCGCCAGCTGGTCTAGATCACGGCTGCGGTCGCAACAGTGTCTGCGGCACCCGGCCGTCCAGGTCGGTGAAGGCATATTCGCGGGCCAGATCGGCGACGGCGAATACTCCCCCGCTCTTGGTCATCACATCCCGGTCGGCGGCCAGGGCGACAGCGGCGCGACCAACGAAACGCGGCGACTCTGCGCCCGCCAGGTCGAATGTACCTTCCGGTCCGAGATCGAGGAACTGGGTGCCGTCGTCGGCACGGCGGGCACCGAACATCACCAGCTCGGTCTTTACCAACCCAGGCCACAGCGACACGACCGCCACGCTGTGAGCGGAAAGCTCGTGGGCCATGTCCGCGGTCATCTTGTCGACGGCCGCTTTGCCAACGCCGTAGGGAACGTTGTGCGCGTACTGGATCGCCCCGGAAGAGGAGATATTGATGATCAGGCCTCGACCGTGCGCGACCATCGAGGGAGCGGCGTGTGCTGCCGCCATGTAGTGGGAGCGAACCCCGATGTCGATGACCTCATCCCATGCCTGCTTGGGAAGCTCCCAGAACGGCCGGTTGAGCCACTGGGCCAGATCGGGGGCCGCGAACACGTTGTTGACCAGGATGTCGATTCGGCCTTGGTCGGACAGCACCCTCTCGAAGGCCGCGTCGACCTGCCCGTCGTCATGATGGTCGCATTGAACGGCGACGCCTTTGCCTCCCAGCGCTGTGATCTCGCCGGCAGTTTCAGCGATCGTTCCCGGCAACCTCGCTCCGGCGGCGACCGTCCGCCCGGTGACATACACCGTCGCCCCGGCCGCGCCCAGCTCGACGGCGATCCCCTTCCCGATCCCCCGGCTGGCGCCCGTAACGACCGCGACTTTGCCCTCTAACTGGGTCATCCTTTCAATGATATAAATAAAAGCGGTGAGGAGGTCCCGATGCTCGTAGTCAAGACCGGGGTCGGAGCGCTCGAAGGCTCGACGATCACCGAACGATTGACCGGCAACCAGGTCGATCGGTTCCTCGGAGTCCCGTACGCACAGCCGCCGACCGGCCCGCGCAGGTTCCGCGCGCCCGTTCCCGCCCACCGATGGGAGGGCGTGCGGACTGCCCTGGATTACGGGCCCTCGTGCCCTCAGCTCACCGGTGGCCCTCTGTCGAGCCTGGTACCTGGCATGGAGGTCGGTCGCACAGCCGAGGACTGCCTCACCCTCAATGTCTGGACTCCGTCGGGGACGTCCGAAGCTCCTCTACCGGTGATGTTCTGGCTCCACGGCGGCGCTTTCACGATCGGGGGAACCGCCCTGGAGACCTACGACCCGTCTCTACTCGTCGCCGAACAGCAGGTCGTGGCCGTGAGCGCCAACTACCGGCTGGGCGCCCTCGGTTTCCTGTCCGCCGGACCGGAACTCACCGATTCGAACTGCGGGCTGCTCGATC
The DNA here is from genome assembly GCA_036378675.1 of Acidimicrobiales bacterium. Classification (NCBI taxonomy): domain Bacteria; kingdom Bacillati; phylum Actinomycetota; class Acidimicrobiia; order Acidimicrobiales; species Acidimicrobiales bacterium. The sequence continues at coordinate 146,053 of DASUWA010000023.1, read as the reverse complement.
AACTCCTCGCCCTGCGCTGGGTCCAAGACCACGTCGCCGCATTCGGTGGAGACCCCGACCGGGTGACCGTATTCGGCGAGTCCGCCGGCGCCGGGGCTGCGCTCCACCTGCTCGCCAGCCCCCTGAGCAAAGGTCTGTTCTCCGGGGCGATTCTCCAGAGTCCCGGCGCCGGACAGACCCTGACCGCGGAGCGCGCCGCGCAGGTCGCCGAGGTGTTCCTTTCGAAGGTCGGCGTAGGCCCTGGCGATCGCGAAGGGCTCGAGTCGATCCCGGTCGAGAAGATCATCGCCGCTCAGACCGAGGCGGCCTCCGAGCTTCGCAAGACGATCGGATCGATGCCCTTCCATCCGGAGATCGACGGGCACGTCCTCGATATCTTGCCGCTCGCCGCTGCGCGTTCGGGTCGCCTGGCACCTCGTCCAATTATCGCCGGGACGACGGCGGAGGAGATGCGGCTCTACGCCGACCGAAGGCTGGACCAGCTCGACTCGGCCACGCTCGCATCCGTCCTCGGGTCGATGGCGTCGACGGAGCTCGACCGGCCGTTTTCGACCGACGACATGCAGACGGTCGTGGAGTCCTACCTAGCCGACACGGAGTCGACCGGACGGGACGCGTTTGCGGCCGTCGCGACAGACGCGGTCATGCGCCTTCCTCTCGAGGAGTTCCTCGACGCGTACGCCGAATTGACCGGGCCGGTGTACGCGTACTCGTTCGCGTGGCGCGCCGCAGCGGGTGAACGCGACCCCGGGGCGTGTCACGCGATCGACTTACCTTTTTCTTTCGGAACCCTCGATCGGGCCGGCTGGGCTGAATTCACCGGCGCGGACGAAGACGCAGACCGCCTCTCTGCAGCCGTTCGCGCGGCGTGGGCCAGCTTCGCCCGTACCGGCGCGCCAGACGTGCCCGGAATCGCGTGGCCGCCGTACCGACCCCCGCAACGAGACACCCTCGTCCTGGGGCGCCGGATCGCCGTTGTTGAGGACCCTCTTTCCGAGGCACGCGTCCGGTGCGATCCGATCAAGCCTCGGCGCACCGGCGGGTTGGCGCGGTGGGCACCGAGGGTGATGCCGGGTATCGGACGGCGACTGACCCCCCATCAGGAGCTCGCCTGCGCGTTCCGGATCCTCGCCAGCACCGGGTTCAGCGAGAACATCGCCGGCCACATCACCGTCGCGGTTCCGGGCGGCGACCATCTTCTCGTCAACCCTTGGGGCCTATGGTGGGAGGAGATCACCGCCTCGGACATCTGCGAGATCACCTCCGGTGGCGAGGTCGTCGACGGGCGTTGGGATGTCACCCCCGCAATCCACATTCACACCGAGCTGCACCGGCGGCGTCCGGATGCCCGCGTGGTGGTCCACAACCATCCCTATTACTGCACGGTTCTCGCCGCGGTCGGCGTTCTGCCCGAGATCGCCCACCAGACCGGATCGATGTTCGACGGCGACCTCGGTTTGGTCTCCGAGTACGACGGCGAGGTGGACGACGCCGACCTCGGCCGCCAGCTGGCAGACCGGATCGGGAACAAGTCGGTGGTCGTCCTCGCCAGCCACGGCGTGATCGTGACCGGGCCCACCATCCATGAAGCCGTCTACCGGGCGGCGAGCTTCGACCGCATGTGCCGCCTTACCTACGACACCATGCTTCTCGGCCGGGCTGTCCTGCCGATCCCCGCCGAGCTACGGTCGGCGATGAAAGCCTCGCTGCTCGAGCGCGGCTCGACTGTTTACTGGGAGGGAGCCGTGCGACAGTTGCTTCGCGACGCACCCGAGGTTCTGAGCTAGGGGACCTTGGGACAGGCCCATTGGAGGAGGCTATGGTCAAGATCGACGATCTTCAGCGGGGCTCGTTCACCACGGCAGCGCGGGGCGACCAGCGCTCCGTCACCTTCCTGCCGGAACCTGCACGACAAGCTCGCCGTTACACCGTCGTCTCCGCCGACGATCACATCGTCGAGCCGCGTCACACCTTCGACGGCCGGGTGCCCAAACGGCTGGCAGACCGGGCTCCGCGGGTCGTCGAGAAGGCCGACGGCACCGAGACCTGGGTGTACGACGGGCAGGAGATCCCGAACGTGGGATTCAACGCCGTGGTCGGCCGCCCGGTCAGCGAGTACAGCTTCGAGCCGGCCCGGTTCGACGAGATGCGCAAAGGCGCGTGGGATATCGACGAGCGAATCCGCGACATGGACATCAACGGCGTGTACGCGTCGCTCAACTTCGCTTCGTTCCTCCCCGGATTCGCCGGGCAGCGCCTCCAGATGTCGACGGACGACCGGGACCTCGCGCTGGCATCGGTTCGCGCTTGGAACGAGTGGCACATCGAGGAATGGGCGGGCAGCTATCCGGAGCGGATCATCCCATGCCAGATCCCGTGGCTGCACGACCCTCGCGTCGGCGCCGACGAGATCCGCCGGAACGCCGAACGGGGCTTCAAGGCGGTGAGCTTCACCGAGGCGCCGCATCTTCTCGACCTCCCGTCTTTGCACACCGGCCACTGGGACCCGTTCCTCGAAGCGTGCGCCGAAACCGGCACGGTGATCAACCTTCACATCGGTTCGTCGGGCACGTCTCCCTCAACCTCCGAAGACGCGCCGCCCGATGTTGTCGGGGTTCTGTTCTTCGCTTACGCGATGTTCGCGGCGGTCGACTGGCTGTACTCGCTGGCTCCGGTTCGTTTTCCCGAACTCAAGATCTGCCTCTCTGAGGGCGGCATAGGGTGGGTGCCGGGGCTACTCGACCGGCTTGATCACATGCTTTCGTACCACTCGATGTACGGCACGTGGAAAGGCGTCGACTTGACGCCGGCAGAAGTGCTGAAGCGCAACTTTTGGTTCTGCGCAGTCGAGGATCCATCCGCCTTCGACCTACGGGAACGGATCGGAGTCGACCACATCCTCCTCGAATCCGACTATCCGCACTGCGACTCGACCTGGCCGCACACCCAGGCGACCATCGACGCGGAGATAGGTCATCTCCCCGTCGACGACATCCGGAAGATCACGTGGGAGAACGCCTCGCTCCTCTACCGCCATCCCGTCCCTGCGGCGGTGCAGGCCGACCCCAACGCGTACTGAACCCCTGGGGACACGACCCGCATGAGTTTCCCACGTGAATTTTACCGGGTCTGAAGTCCGCCAGTTCCGCCGCGACGGTTGGTGGCAGGAAAAGACCGTTGGGGAAATCGTGCATGAGCACGCGTCGCGTCAACCGGGCGCGGTCGCCTTCGTCGAGGACGCAACGTCGACCACCTGGGCGCAGTATGACGTGAGAGCCGATCGCCTGGCCGCGGTCCTCGCCGGCTTGTTCGACGTCGGCGACCGGGTAATCGTCCGTTTCCCGGACGGGGCCGCCGTGCACATCGCTTACGTTGCCGCCGAGCGGGCGGGACTCGTCGTGGTGGGCATAGGTTGGCGAGCCGGCCCGGCCGAGGTTGCCCACCTCGCAAAATTGTCGGGAGCGCGGGGTCTTGTGACTCAGGCTGGGATCAACGGCGGTCGTGCCGGCGAGGGATTGGGATCACTCGTGCATGTCGCCGTACCGGAGCGCGCGGATGGCGAGATCCTGGTCGGCGGGCGCCCTGCTCCGCCGCACGACGCTTGCGAAGGTTGGGCCAACCGGCGACTCGGCCCCGACGACCTGTTCATGCTCAACTCGACCTCGGGGACCACCGGTCTGCCCAAGTGCGTGATGCACACCCAGAACAGATGGTTCGCCTTTCACCGCCTGGCGTTGGAGGCGGGAGCGATGTCGAAGGACGACGTGTTCCTGTCGGCGATTCCTGCACCGTACGGGTTCGGGCTGTGGACCGCGCATTTCACGCCGGCGATCCTCGGCTGCGCTACTGCGGTGTTGCCGCGCTTCTCGGTGGACGGGCTTGTTCGGTCTGTCCAGCGCGACCGCATCACCGTGCTGTGCTGCGTGAGCACGCAGTTCATCATGCTGCTCAACGAGGCCGAAGAGAACGAGTGTGACCTGAGCTCGTTGCGGGTGATGTTCACCGGTGGGGAGGCCGTGCCGTACGAGCGAGCCCGCCAATTCGAGGAGCTGACCGGCGCGGTCGTGCTGCAGTTCTACGGTTCCAACGAGACCGGCGCGCTCAGCCGCACGACCCTGTCCGACTCGCCCGAACGCCGCTTCACCACGGCCGGGCGAGTGATCCCGGAGATGAACGTCCGGCTGTTCGCGTCAGAACTCCCCGGTCGAGGGCAACCCGGATGCCGGGGTCCCCTGCTCAGCCTCGGCTACTGGGAGGATCCCGAAGCGAACAACCAGCTGTTCACCGACGACGGCTGGATGCTCACCGGGGATGTCGTCGAAGTCGACGGAGAGGGCTACCTGAGCGTGGTCGGGCGGACATCTGACTTCATCATCCGCGGAGGGAAGAACATCAGCGCGCCCGCCGTGGAAGCCGAGATCGCCAAGCATCCATCGGTCTCGCTGGTCGCCGCGGTGGGTGCTCCCGACCCGGTGTTCGGCGAGCGGGTCGCGGCATTCGTGACATTGCGCCCGGATCGGCAACTCGACCTCGACGACCTCCGGGCGCACCTCCAGTCCAAGGGGGTCACCAAGGAGTGGTGGCCCGAGCGCCTGGTTGTGCTAGACGAAATGCCGCGCGCATCGGGCGGAAAAATCGCCAAGGGCGAGCTGCGTAATCTCTTCACCCGCGATCCCGGCCGCAACGGCCAAACGAAGGAGGAACCGTGAGAGGGTTGACCGGTAAGGCCGTTCTGATGGCGGGTGGCGCCGGCGGGATCGGCACCGCCACGTCTTTGCGGTTGGGCGCGGAGGGCGCCCGGGTGGCGGTCGGCGACCTGAACACGGAAGGTGCCGAGGCGGCAGCCGCCCAGATCGAGCAGGCCGGAGGCGAGGCGTTCGCGATCAGCCTCGACATCGGTGACGAGGGATCGGTCATCGCGGCGGTGAACGCGACGGTCAAGGCGTTCGGCGGGCTCGATGCCATACACATCAACGCCGCCGACCTTTCACCCGAAACCATCGGCGAGGACACCGACGCGGTCAGCATCGACCTCGGCGCGTTCGACCGCACGATACGAACGGGCCTCCGGGGCCATCTGCTGTGCACACGACTTGCGTTGCCCGAGATACTCGCTCGCGGCGGCGGCGCCCTCGTCTACACCAGTTCGGCGGCTGCCTTCGTCGGCGAACCGGAACGTCCCGCCTACGCCGTCGCAAAGAGCGGGATCAACGCCATCGTCCGCCACGTCGCATCGAAGTGGGGGAAGCAAGGCGTCCGCGCCAACGCGATCGCACCCGGCCTGGTGCTCACCGAGACCGTCCAGGAGGGCCTCGACCCCTCATTCCGCGCATCGGTCCTGAAAAGGCAGCGGAGCAACCGGCTGGGCCGTCCGGACGACATCGCAGCGATGGTCGCGTTCCTGATGTCCTCGGACGCGGAGTGGATCAACGGGCAGGTCATAAGCGTGGACGGCGGAGCAACCCTGCGTTAGCCGGCACCGCAATCGGCTTGGGTAGGCCGGGCCGTGGCCGAGGCGCGCACCGACATGTCCAAAAGGCTGAGTCCGGACGCTCCTGAAGGCCGCAACTGACAAGATCCGCGCCGTGATCAATCAGCCATTCGAGCCACCCGGCCCGGGGACTTGGGAACTGGATCCGGTCCACTTTCCCCGTCCCGTCACCCGGTACTGGGCAGAAATGCACCCCGAACCGTTCCAACTGGGGGTAGCCGAATTCAGCCGCCATTACGGGATGTTGATCGGCGGCATGCAGATGGCGTACGTGAACGGCTTCGCATACCGGGCCCTCGCTCCGGTGAGCGAGGACGAGATACCAGAGCGATTCCAGCGCGCCGAAGCGGTGTTCGCGCAGAAGCTGTGGCGGGACCAGCTACGGGAATGGGACGAAGACGCCAAACCAGCAGCCATCAAGACCCACCGGCGACTTCAGTCGGTGGATCCGGATTCCTTGTCAGACACAGACCTCGTGGCATATCTGGGCAGATGCCGGGACCATCACTCACAGATGATCTACCAGCACATGCGGTTCACCGGCGCAGCGATGATCTGCGTCGGCGACTTGCTCGTGCACGTCGGCGATTGGGCGGGCGTCCCACCCTCCGAGGTGCTCGGCATGATGCGTGGAGCCGCGCCGGTGTCGGCCGGAGCTTCTGAGGAACTAGCCGGCTTGATCCGCGCGTTCGAACGAGACCCGGCGGCGCGGGAGATCCTCGAGTCAGAAAGCGAGCCCGAAGTCGCGCTCGACAAGTTGCGTTCTCTCGGCAACGACGTCAGTACGGAGCTCAACGAATACCTGGACCTGGTCGGGTGCCGCCTTCTCGACGGCTTCGACATCTCCGGGCGGTACGCGCTGGAACTGCCGGACGCCCTCCTCCGCGCGATCCGGACCACCGTGGAGAAGGGATCGGCGGTCGCCTCCGACGTTGACTCCCAGATCGCTGGAATCCGCCAACAGGTCCCCGAGGAGCACCGCGCCGAATTCGACGATCTCCTCGGAGAGGCCCGCCTGATGTACCGGATCCGCGACGAACGGGGAGTCTTCAGCGACATATGGGCGTCCGGGATCATGCGACGTGCAGTCGTGGCGGCCGGTCGCCGACTTGCTCGGACCGGACGTGTCGCCGACCCTGAGCACTTCGTCGACGCAGGATTCGACGAGATGACTTCCATCCTGTCCGGATCCGCGGGTCCCTCCGCCGACGAACTCGCGGAACGGTTCGACTACCGGACCTCGCACACCGCTAAGGAAGCCCCTCCAGTGCTAGGTCCGCCGCCAACGCAACCGCCGGATCCATCCGGCCTGCCCGTCGCACCGGCGCGTCTCATGCGAGCCATCGGGGTCGCACTCGGCGAGCTGTTCGGGAGCTCCGAGGCCGAGCACGAGGAGGCACTGTTGCGGGGCCTGGCGGCCAGCGGTGGCGTCTACCAAGGTCCCGCCCGGCGCATCTCGGGTCCTACCGAGTTCGACCGGATCGTGCAGGGCGATGTTCTCGTGACGGAGTCGACGACCGAAGCGTTCAACATCCTGTTGCCGCTGCTCGGCGCCATCGTCACGGATAGCGGCGGGCTTCTTTCGCACTCGGCGATCGTGGCCCGGGAGTACGGCATCCCGGGAGTGGTTGGCACGCGTACGGCGACCGATCTCATCCCCGACGGTGCAACCGTACGAGTCGACGGCGACGCCGGCGAGGTGACGATCCTCAAGTGAAAGGGCTCGAGTGAACGGGGCAGTCCCTCTCTCGGACGCGCACGACGAATCTTTGTATGGGGCCAAGGCGGTCGGCCTCGGCGCGGCTGCCAGGGCGGGTTTGCCGGTCCCCCCCGGCGTCGCGCTCGCAGGACCACTGACCGACGCCGTCGCCTCAGGCCAGGACGAAGCGATCGTAGAAGTGATGGAGGCAGCCGGATTCCTCGCCGGTCCGCTAGCGGTTCGCTCGTCCGTTGTGGACGAGGACGGCGCGGCGGCGAGCTTCGCCGGTCAGCACCTCACCCTCCTGAACGTCCCGTCACGCACCGATCTGAACGCGGCAATCCGCGAGGTCTGGTGGTCGGCGAACTCCGACTCCGCGATCAGCTACCGGAAGCGGGTCGGGCTGTTCGAGCGCCCCAGCGTGGGTGTGGTCGTCCAGGCCCTCCTCGACCCCGACGTGGCCGGCGTGATGTTCACCCAGAACCCGATGAACGGGGCCGACGAGCGGGTCATCGAGGCGAGTTGGGGGCTAGGCGAGGCCGTGGTCGCGGCCCGGGTCATCCCCGACCACTTCCGGGTAGACCGTCATGGGGAGATACTCGAACGGACCCCGGGGCTCAAGAAAGTCGCCATACGGGCCGTCGCCGACGGGGGCACGGTCGAGAAGGATGTGGAGCCGCAACTGGTAGAGACTCTCTGCCTCGACGACCAGCAGGTCCAGCTGCTGAACGACCTGGCCACTCGCTGCGAGGAGGTATACGGCCCAGGGCGCGACATCGAGTGGGCATACGCCGACAAGCAGATGTACCTGCTCCAGTGCCGTGCGGTCACCAATCGCTCGGCAGGTGGGCGCTCGGCAGGTGGTTCCAGGGTGGCCGCGTCGGAGCGCCCGGCCGAGGTCATCGAGCAGGTACCGCTGTTCACAGGTCTGAGGGACGGCGATATCGCCCAGATCGGCAGCATGTTCAAGGAACGCACGTTCGCGGCCGGCGAGACGATCACCAAGGAAGGGGTCGGGGCGGCGGCCTTCTACGTGATCGAGTCCGGTGAGGCGTCGGTATCAATTCGCGGCAAGCAGATAGCGACCCTCGGTCGTGGGGACTACTTCGGCGAGATCGCGCTTATCGACGAGGGATCTCGGTCGGCCACCGTCGCCGCCGCCACCGACGTCGTCTGCCACGGGCTCACCTTCTGGGAGTTCCGTCCGCTCGTCCAGACCAACCCGACGATCTCCTGGAACCTCCTGCAGACCCTCGCCAAGAGACTGAGATCAGCCCAGGATTCCTGAGTCGCCTCTGCACTGGATCTAACCCCGCTCGGAGACCAGGGAGTTCCCCGGGTTCGAAGCAGTACCCGAAATGCGATCGTCATTGAGGACGATGGTCATTGAACACGGCGAACCCCAGGGAGGATCCAAATGACCACTGCACAGGACGTGGGTACACAGGACGCGGGTACACAGAACGCGGGTAACGCCGAAAGGCCGGACATGAAGCTCGAGGTCGTCATCATTCCCGTCTCCGACCCGGACCGATCAAAGAAGTTCTACGAGAACCTGGGCTTCAGGCTCGACGCGGACATCGTCGCAGGCGACAGCTTTCGGATCGTGCAGTTCACTCCGCCGGGCTCGGGTTGCTCCATCGGGTTCGGCATCGGAGTGACTCCCTCCGCCCCGGGAGCGGCGCAGGGTCTGGAGCTCATCGTCTCGGACATCGCGGCGGCCCGAAAGGACCTGGTCGACCGCGGGGCTGACGTGAGCGAGGTGTTCCACGGCTCTCCGTTCAATCCGGCCGGCCGGATCAGCGGACCGGACCCCGACCACCAGAGCTATAAGTCCTACGCGGTGTTCAACGACCCCGATGGCAACCTGTGGCTGCTCCAGGAGATAACCCACCGGCTACCGGGTCGCCTCGATCCCGGCGCTACCACGTATTCGTCCGTTTCGGACCTGGCGAACGCGATGCGGCGCGCGTCCGTCGCGCATGGCGAGCACGAGAAGCGAATCGGCCAAGAAGACCCGGACTGGCCGGACTGGTACGCGAAATACATGGTCGCCGAGGAGACCGGGGAGGCACTGCCGACGTGACCACGTACGACGGCACCTACTCCGCCACCGGGCTCCTGAGCCACGACCCGCAATTGGCCGGACAGACGGTCGTCGTGATCGGCGGAACGTTGGGCATCGGGTTGGAGACCGCCCGCCGTGCGCACGCCGAAGGGGCCGACGTGATAATCACGGCTCGCAACCCGGACCGCTTGCGGACCGTCGGAGCCGAGCTGGGCGCGAGGACCGCCGCGTTCGACGCCACCGATTTTGATCTGCTCACGAGGTTCCTAGACGATCTGCCTTCGATCGACCACGTCCTCCTCACCGGTCCGGGTCCGTACTACGCCCCCTTTGCCGAGTTCGACTTCGACAAGGCGGGCCGCGACGTCGAATCACACCTCTTTCTGCCGATCCTGATCGCGAAGCACGCCGCAGGCAAGGTCCGGCCGGGAGGGACGTTGCTCTTCATGGGCGGCACCGGCGGGCGGCGGACCGGTTCGGGACTCTCCCTGATCTCAGCCCTCACCGCCGCCCTGCCCGCCCTGGTGAGGAATCTCGCGCTCGAAGTCGCTCCCGTCCGGGTCAACCTGATCGCAGCCGGTTTCGTCGACACCCCGCTGTCGGCGTCACTCCTCGGCGACGAACTCGACGCACGCCGCGAACAACTACGCAGCACACTCCCGATCGGGCGCGTAGTGGGTCCGGGTGACATCGCCGCGCTCGCGGTACACCTCATGGTCAACACCGCGATCACCGGGGCGACCATGGACATCGACGGAGGACAGCAGCTGGTCCCCTGAGCGTCTCGACCACGTGGTCTACGGTTGGTTGCCGTGACCTGGGTGCCACCGGAACGGAAGCCATGGGTCGAGAAGCTGATCGCCTACGGCCGAGGGCTCGGGGACGATGGACAATCGATGATCTCGCTTCGCTCGGGCGACCTTCTCGAGGCGGCGACCGCGGCCACAGGCTTCACCGACTTCGGCGACGAATGGTTCCGCGAGCCGCTCCACCGCCTTTGCACCGCGCTCGATGACGAAGCGGAACTGCATCTCGCCGGCCGCCTCCGAGCCCGTGCGGAGTTGCAGGTGATCCTCCAGAACCGGCTCCGGTTGGTCGACCTGTGGAAGAAGGAACCTGCGATCGACCGGGAGATCGTCCGCTCCCCCATCGTCGTTACCGGCCTCGGTCGTTCCGGAACGACGCTGCTGCACGAGCTGCTCGCGTGCGACCGTGACAACCGCCCCGCCCTCCTGTGGGAGCTGGTTCACACGGTCCCGGGAGCTGCTGCGCCCGGAGAGTCGGAACGCCCTGCAGACGACGTCGATTGGGTCGCAACGACTCACGCCGAGATCACCGTCATGGACGAGATGGTGCCCGCCTTCACCTCGATGCACGAGAACGGAGGCCACCTCCCGACGGAGTGCATCTTCGCATTCGCCCACCAGTTCTCGAGCGACATCTTCACCGGCATCTACAACGTGCCCAGCTATACGATATGGAAGAGCGGAATTGATCAGGCGCCGATATACCAGTGGCATCGGCGGATGCTCCAGACGCTCCAGTGGTCCCGTCCCACCGAACGATGGGTGGTGAAGGCGCCCTCGCATCTGTCCCACCTGCCTCTCCTGTTCGCGACCTATCCCGACGTCCGGGTGGTGATGACCCACCGCGATCCGCTCCGGGTGGTGGGCTCTTTGGCGGACACGATGGCGACTCTTCACTGGATGCACTCGAACCGAGTACCGCATCAGGACCTGGTCGAGTTCTTGTGCCTGGGCGTTGAGCTACAGATGAACGGCGTCGCCAATGAACGCGACTCAGGCAGCCTTCCCGATGATCAGATCACCGATGTGGTTTACAAGGACCTCGTATCCGATCCCGTAGGCACCGTTGCCAAGCTGTACGACCGCTGGGGAATCGAGCTGTCCGATGAGGCCCGGGCGAACCTCCAGGATTACGTCGGGGCACGCCATGACAACCGAACGACCGGCGGCCACCGTTACCGATTCGAGGACACCGGACTGGACCTGGCGGAGCATCGCGGTCTCGTCGCCGACTATCAGCAACGGTTCGGAGTTCCGTCGGAGGTATGAGGATTCAGCTTCCGAGACTGTCGATCGGGACCAGCTCGCATGTGGGATGCGGTGGCCGATCGGCCAGCACCCAGCGAACGATCATGTAACCCTCCCGCCTTCCACCGGTGTCGATCCAGTTCGCCACACCGGGGTCTCGTGGCGAGATGACCAGGCGCCAGTTGCCGTCGGCCGATCTCTGCGCCGTGTGATTGTTCAGGTTCGTGGTGGTGTACCGGTAGTCCAGGCTCTCCATCCACGCCGACGCGGTGGTGAGTCCCCAATACAGAAAATTCTCCGCTGGATCGTGGACGGTGACGACGAGAGCCTCACCCTCCCCCAGAACCCAACGCCCGCCGTGGTAGGTCATCTCGGCGTTGCTGTGCGAGCGGACCTCGTCGTCCTGAGCCGCCACATGTTCCGATCCCGCAGTGCCGCCGAAGTGGTTGATGTTGCCAGCAGTGTCGCGCCACATGTTCACCGCCGTCGCAGCGACGAACTGGACGAACAGCGCGGCGAACTCCATCTTTGACGCGATCTCCTCAACTTCGAGGATCGGCGGCGCGACATCACCGACCAGATCGATCCGCAGGTCCGCCGGCCGGTCGCGGACGCGATCGAAGAACGTTTCGCGCACCGCCAGCTGCCCCGTCCCCGGTGGTACCGCGACGACGTTCTTGAAGGCCGGATCGGGATCCTCGCCCTCGGGGACGATGAGCACGTCGACCTCCCCGTTCGGTCCGAGCTGGAACTGATCGAGATGAGCCTGCACGGTCGTGCCGGTCCGCCCGCCGACGGCGCCCTTTCCGATGGGAGTGCCGAACGTCAACCCGACGTACGCGGCATCCCCGCGCGTCCCGCTGAGCCTGTAGGTCTGGCTGTCGTCGATCGGGCAGAAGGCGTACCTAGTGTCCGGATTGTCTACCAGAAGCTTCCTGTACTCGCTTTGCGACTGGAATAGCTGCGGATGAAGCGGATCCGACTTCTCGATGAACCACTCCTGCGCAAGCGAGCTGATCCTCGTTATCCATCGGTACCCCTCCGCGCGGTCGGTGTCGGTTCGCGGCACGGCTTCCGCAGTTCGAACCGTTTCGATCGCAGCTTCCTGGGCCTCGATCCAGGCCTTCCATGCACTGTCGAGGCGGTTCTGCACGTCGCTCATCCCCGAACCATAGGGCACTAACGTTTTCCTCGGCTCGTTTCGCTCCGCTCGCCGAAGGGTGCCGCGGGCATCGCACACGAGGAGGGTTCATCACGACTGAGTCGCCCGACGACGGCTGGACGGTGCTCGTAACCGGTGCGACCGGACGGGTTGGTTTTCCGATCGCGCGGGAACTTGCCCGACGTCACACGGTCTACGGGCTGGCTCGATGCACCCATCCGGGCGACGAGGACCGACTGATGGCCGCGGGCATTGTGCCGATGGTCGGAGATATCGCCGAACTCGAGGCCCTTGCCTTGCCGGTCAATCTCACCCACGTGTTCCACGCTGCGGCGCGGCTGGGGCGCGACGCCGACTCCGATTGGCAGAAAACCTTCGAGGTGAACGCCCAGGTGACCGGGAGACTTATCGCCGCGTGCGAAGGGGTGAGTGGATTCGTCTTCTGCTCGACCGGATCGGCATATGCGTATCAGGGAAGAAGGCCTCTCAGGGAGGATGACCCTCCTGGCGTTCATCTGGGCAACTACAGCCTGTCCAAGATTGCCGGCGAGGCTGTCGCTCGCTTCGCCGCGGTCGAGCACGGAGTGCCCCTGACGATCATCCGCATCTTCTCGACCTACGGTCCCCTTGGTGGTGCGCCCGCGGACCGCTTCGAACGCATACGCGCCGGCAAGGACATCGTCCTGCATCCAGACAAACCGAACAACTACAACCCGATCTACGAAGACGATTACGTCAGGCTCGGTGTCCGCGCGCTGGAGGTGGCCTCGATCCCTCCCATCACCGTCAACTGGGCGGGTAGCGAAACCGTCAGCGCAGAGGAGTACTGCACTTAGCTCGGCGAGCTCATTGGCAAACCGGTCAGGTTCCGGTACGAGGAGCGGGCGCCGTGGCCGCTATGGCCCGACACGAACCTGATGCACCAGGTGCTTGGACGCACCCAGGTCACCTGGCGCGAAGGCATGCGCCGAATGGTCGCGGCGCGCGGCTAGCGCGACCGAGCCCTTCGACGCCGCAAGTGTCGCGGAGCGTACGGTTCGGGCCGTTGCGCGAGTACAAGCACGCCGCCTAGCATGACCAGCGCGACGCCGCCGGCGAGAAGGTTGCCCGTGTGGGTCCCGGTTCTCGCCAACGCGGTCGATCGCGAGATCGGCACGAGGGCAGGAGCCGCGCTCGGCGACGGGTGAACCGTTGCAAGAGTGCTGGGGGGTGCCGCGACCGTCGTGGTCGTGGTCGCGGTCACAGCGGTCGTCGTCGGTGACGCCGGAGCCGCAACTCGGGGCCCGGCGCGCTCTGTCCCGGTGATCATCCCAGGGATGGACACGCTGACTATTCCCGCTGCAAGCACGAGGGCCGCAGCTATGAAAATGACGCGGGCCGCAGCCGGTCTTCGACCCATCCGGGCGACACTAGTTGGTCCCCATGATGAGGTCGGCATCCTGGTTGAAGTCGGTCACGAACGGCCAGTCCTCACCTTCGACCGGAGCCTGGCGGAAACGGACCCACTCATGGCTGTCGCCGTTTCGCTCCACCGCGAGGGCGGACCAGGCCTGACGTTTGAAAGTGACGTTGTCAGGCTGAAGCTCGTGGGCCGCGTTGAAATGCCGGATCACCCGGTCGGTAAGCCCTTCGGAACGCCAGAAGTGCTGAGCGATCTCGAAATGTGCGGCGGCCTCCGAGGCGGTCATGGGCTGGGGGCGAGACCTGTCCACGACCTGCTGAGGGCTGAGGGCGTAACGGCTGTCGGCACCGTTGCTGACCCAGTCCCGGAGCTTGGCGACGTAGGCCTCGCGCTCGTCCAGGCCGCCGATCATTTCCGCTATCTGCAACGCCCTCTTGCCGACAGGCATCGGCATGGCTCGCTCCGGAGGGCGAACGAGGGTACCGGTTTCGTCGATCCAGACGACCATCGGAACGTTGGTGATCCCGAACAACGAGTCCATCCGGTGGGTCTCGTCGATCAGCGACGGATGGGTCGACCCGGCCGCTTCGACGAACGGTCGGGCGACTTCAGGACCCGCCATCTCCAGGCAGACGTCGACGATCTCGAGTCCGAGAGGGTTTAGCTCCTCCCACAGCACCTGCCACCCGGGCAGGTCCCAACGGCAGCCTCAATAGGGGGCCCACGCCACGAGCGCCACCTTCTGGCCTCGCAGGGAGCGGAGAGAGAACTCCCGACCTTCGAGGTCGGGCAGGACGAGATCCGGTGCCTCAGCGGACATGAGCGCCCGACCCCCGGTCGTCTCCGGTCCGATCGCCCATACGCCGAGCTCCGGGTCGTTGACGACAGCCATCCCGAGCTTCCGGCAGGTGTCGGCGAGATCGAACGCCCCGGCCCCCAACGGGACGCACACTTCCCCCTTGCACGCTCCTTGGGGCTTGATGGACCAGCCGGTAGCCGCCTCGAATTGCTCGGCGTCGGTCGAGAACTCGGTGAGTAGCATCGAGGAACTATACGTTGCCCAGCCTGTCGCAGGCCTCTCTGAGCGCGCGGCGGCAGCCCTCCCACGTCTCTCGCACGATGTCGGCGACCGATTCCACTCGGTCGATCCGCCCAGCGACCTGACCGGTGTTGGCGAGGCTGGCTTCCATGTCACCGGTGAAATACAGCGTCTGGGCACCGTCGAGGCGGGTTTCGGACCGTCCTGTCGTGGCCGCCTGATCCGCCGTCGCTGTCCGAATGACGCGCATGGTTGGCATCCCGGGCAACGACAAGAGAACGGTGCCCGTCTCCTCAGACGCGACGACCGCATCCTTGAAGTTGTGGTGGACCGGCGACTCTCTGGACGCGAGCATCCGGGTTCCCATCTGGACCCCCTCCGCTCCCAGCGCGATGGCCGCGGCCATCGAACGACCGTCGCAGATGCCGCCCGCGGCAACGATCGGCAGGGTCACGCGCGATGCAACCAGCGGGAGGACCACGAGGGTCGACGCACCGTGACGGTTCTTGAACCCGCCTCCCTCGACGCCCTCGACGACCAAGCCGTCGACCCCCGCGTCGACCGCCTTGAGGGCGTTGCGGAGCGTGCCCACTACGTGGAACACGGTGGTACCCGCGTCGTGGAGCCGGTCGGTGAGAAGGCCCGGGTCGCCTGAGGATGTCGTCACCACTCGTATGCCCGCGTCGGCGAGAACTTCGACCACGCTCGGGTCCTTACGGACAGCCAGAGCAACGTTCGCCCCGACCGGCCGGTCAGTCAGATCTCGCACCCGCTTGAGGTCTTCCCGGCCCTGCGGGGACGCCGTTTCGATGATGCCCAGTGCGCCCGCGTTCGACACCGCGGCGGCGAGCTGCGCGCCCGCGATATAGGTCATCGGCGCCTGAATGATCGGAATCTCGACACCGAGCATCTCTGCGACCCTCATACGCGCGGAACCCGACGGCCGGCTTGTCGGCGTCATCTCGTCACGACTGTCCGACCGACGGTCCGTCGGGCTTCCATGTCCTCCAGAGCTCCGGGCAGACCCTCGAAGGGGACCGTCTCCCCGACAACGGGGCGGATGCTTCCTGCGGCCAGCAAGCCCAGCAGATGTTCGTGTACCCGCCGACCCACGTCTGTGGTGGGAGGGTTGAACTTCGGAACGGGCACAGGAAGGAAGTCCTTGAGATAGGGAACGAGCGCGGGATCGGTATAAGCGAGAATCACCCCCACCAAATCAAAGTTCCCGAAGCAAAGGGCACGCCCCGAGACCATCGGCTGTTCCTCCGCTTCGATTCCTTCCGCGAATCCGACGCACAGATGACGACCTCCATGGGAGAGGCACTCGAGCGAGCGCAGCGTCGTCGAGCCTCCGACCCCGTCGAAGCAGACGCTCACACCCCGACCGCCAGTGGCGTCGAGAACCGCCCTGACGAAATCGTCGGTCCGGTAGTTGATCACCAGGTCCGCCCCCAGCGACTTGACCAGGGGCGCCTTGTCGTCGCTCCCCACCGTCGCGAGCACCCGCGCCCCGGCTGCGACCGCAAGCTGCACCGCGGCCGAGCCGACGCCGCCGGCAGCCGCGTGGATGAGGACCGTTTCGCCAGCATCGAGTCGCCCGCGCTCGTGCAAGCCGAGGTAAGCGAGATGGAACGGATAGAAAAATGCCGCAGCCTCAATGTCACTCAACTTCGTCGGCGCCTCGAAGGCCATCGCGGTGGAGCAGACGACCAGATCGGCGTGAGCTCCAGTCCCTGCCCGGCCACTTGCAGTTACCCGTCGCCCGATCCATTCCTCCGCGCCCACCCCGACCGCAACCACCTCGCCTACACACTCCATGCCCAATGTGTACGGCAACGGGGGGTTGATGGTCAGATACCGCCCGTGGCAGGCATCAACCTCGTTGTAATTGAGGACGCTCGCGGTCGCACGTACCAGGATCTCCCCGGCCCCCGGCTCCGGCTCGGGAACTTCGCGCACTTCGAGCGCGTGAGAAGGAGACCCGAACCTGGTGACCTGCCAAGCGCGCATCTCAGCTGCTTAGCAGAGCCGCCGCGATGACGTCGCCCACTTGCTCCGACTCGATGAGGAAGCCGTCGTGACCGTAAAGCGAATGTATGAGCGACACGCGAGGGCGGTCAGGCAGATACTCCGCTATTTCCTGTTGCAGCCGGGGCGGGTACAGCCGGTCCGAGTCGATCGCCGCGACAGTCGACCTGGCAAGCACTGAGGACAGCGCTCTCTCGGCTCCTCCTCGTCCACGTCCGACGTCGTGGTGATCCATCGCCCGGCTGAGCACCAAATAGCTGTTGGCGTCGAAACGCCGGCGAAGTTTGTCCCCGTGGTGGTCGAGGTAGCTCTCGACGGCGTACCGGCCACCCGCCAGCGGATCCTCGGCAGCTTGGGCATCCCGCCCGAAGCGAGAAGCCAGCTCGAGCTCGGACCGGTAACTGATGTGACCGATGCGCCGGGCCAGGCCCAGTCCCAACTGGGGTCCGTCGCCATGTCTTCCGTCGTAGTAGTCGCCTCCGTTGAACAAGGGGTCGAGCCGGATTGCGTGAGCTTGAACCGCGCACAGCCCGATTTGCTCAGCGGTGGCTGCGGCGCCGCAACCGACGACGATCATTCTTTCTACCCGCTCGGGATAGGTGACCCCCCACTCCAGGGCCCGCATGCCACCCATCGACCCCCCGACCACGGCTGCCCAACGCTCGATGCCGATCGAGTCCGCCAAGGCGGCCTCGACCGACACTTGGTCCCTGATGGTGATCGCTGGGAAGCGCGATCCCCACGGCGATCCGTCCGGAGAGGGCGAGACCGGTCCCGTCGTCCCCTGGCACCCGCCGAGCGTGTTGGGGCAGATCACCCACCACCGATCCGTGTCGATCGCCCTTCCAGGACCGATCAGCGGATCCCACCACCCCGGGGTCCGGTGGCCCGGACCTGCCGGTCCCGCGGCGTGGCTGTCCCCGGTTAGAGCGTGCTCGATCAGGACCGCGTTGTCCCGGGCCGCGGAAGCGGTGCCCCACGTCTCATAAGCAGCCGTGATTGGACCGAACGAGCCGCCTCCCTCCAGCTTGAGAGATTCCTCGGAGAACAAGCTCGCGAACGTGCGGTGCCCGGGGTCATCCCCTGGCCACCAGACGCCGCTGGTCGCGGCTGGGCGAAAGTTCGGAGACCTTTTGACCATTCGACTAATTCGATCCGATAGCCGACCTGGGCGATCAGGAATCCATGGTAGCTTCGCCTTCGGGGCCTAGTAGAGCCCGTACTGCCGGTGGCAACCCAACCCGGAGGTGAGAGGATGACCAGCACCGCTACTCCAGTTGACAACGGAGTCGACGTCGCGTTCCTAATGACTGCGCGGAACATGCTCACCGAGCAGCCCGAAGGAGCCAACTTCAAATGGAGGGCGAGCAACACATGGGTCAACGGGACCCATAGCCGCAGCAGCGTCTCGGGTTTCTTCGGACTTGGCGAGGAGCAGAAGCATCGCACCGAGTTCACGTTTGACGGAGATCACCCTGAGCTGTTCTCATCCGAGGACAACGGGCCGACGCCGGTCGAGCTGCTTCTCGTCAGCCTGGCGAGTTGCCTCACTGCCGGTGTTGCGGCGGTCGCGCAGAACCGGGAGATACAGCTTCGGTCGGTTACCGCCACGCTCGAAGGCGACATGGACGTCCGTGGAATTCTCGGCTGCGATCCGGAAGTCCGCAACGGGTTCAGCCAGATCCGGGTGAGCTACAAGATCGACGCCGACGCCTCGCCTGACGACATCAAGGCTTTGGTGGCACAGTCGCAAAAGAGGTCGGCGGTGTACGACATCGTCACCAACCCGACGCGCGTGACAGTAGAGGTCGAGTGACCGTCAGCTTCTGACGGCACGCCAAGGTCTGGATGCAGCGGGTCTCGGCCGTCATAATCGGGGCCGGGCAGACCGGTCTCGCCATGAGCCGGTGCCTGAGCGAACGCTCGATCGAGCACGTCCTGCTTGAACGCGGAAAGGTCGCCAACTCCTGGCGAACCGAACGATGGGACTCCTTGCGGTTGCTCACGCCCAACTGGCTGAGCCGGTTGCCCGGCTATCGCTACCAGGGCGACGACCCGGACGGTTACATGACGATGTCCGAGATCGTCGGCTACATCGCGTGTTACGCCGAAACGATCGAAGCTCCGGTCGAGTCGAACACCGAGGTCACCTCCGTCGACGCGATCGACGACGGCTTCCGCGTCCTCACCACCAACGGAGAGTGGAGGGCGAAAGCGGTCGTGATAGCGAGCGGCCCGTACCACCGCGCCGACGTTCCGGGGTTCGCAGAAGCGATCCCGCCGACCGTCACCTGCTTGGCCGCGTCCGACTACCGGAACCCGGACCAACTCGACGAAGGTGGGGTGCTGGTCGTCGGAGCCGCGTCGACAGGTGTGCAGCTGGCCGACGAGATACACCGATCCGGTCGCCCCGTCACCCTCGCCGTCGGCGGGCACGTCCGGATGCCCAGGCTGTACCGAGGCATGGACATCATGTGGTGGCTCGACGCCGCCGGCGTCCTCGACGAGCGTTACGACGAAGTCGATGACATCGTCCGCGCCCGCCACGTGTCCTCGTTCCAGCTGGTGGGCACCCCGGCGAGGCTGACAGTCGACCTCAACTCTCTCCAGCAAATCGGTGTGCGTCTGGTCGGGCGTCTCGCCGGAATGACCAGCGAAGGGACAGCGCAGTTTTCCGGATCTCTGCCCAACCAATGCGCGCTCGCCGACCTCAAAATGGGTCGGCTGCTCGACACACTCGACGAATGGGCGACCGAACACGGCGTCGACACTGAAACCGATCCACCGGAAAGGTTCCCCGCAACCGACGTGCCGCCCGAACCGCCGCTCATGCTGTCCCTTGGCAGAGGCGACATCAAGACGATCGTCTGGGCGACCGGCTACCGCCCCGAGTACCCGTGGCTGAACGTTCCGGTCCTTGACGCCAAGGGGAACGTTCGCCACGAGGGCGGTGTCACCAACGTGCCCGGCGTGTACGTGATGGGCACCACGTTCCTGCGCCGGCGGAAATCGACCCTCATCGTCGGAGCCGGGGACGACGCACACGACCTCAGCACCCACCTTTGTGACTACTTGGATGAGCTGGCGAAGGTCACCTGATCGGCCGGTGCCCAATAACATTGCAACGGTGCAGGATCACGAGTGGGGTTTCCGCACAAGAGCCGTCCACGCCGGTAACCGGCCCGATGCCACGACCGGGGCGCGCGCCGTTCCTATCTACCAGACCACCGCCTTCGTGTTCGAGGACGCCGCCGACGCCGCCGACCTGTTCGCATTGCAGAAGTACGGAAACATCTACACGCGGATCGCGAACCCGACCGTTGCCGCGTTCGAAGAACGAATGGCGAACCTGGAGGGCGGTATCGGTGCTGTCGCCACGTCGAGCGGCCAAGCCGCAGAGACACTTCTATTCACCGGAGTCGCCGGCGCTGGCGATCACATCGTGAGCAGCGCCGCCCTTTACGGCGGCACTCATACCCTGCTCGACGTATCGCTTCGGCGATTGGGTATCGAGACCACGTTCGTCGCTCCGGACGACCCCGCCGCTTTCGTCGCTGCAGCACGTCCCGAAACCAAGGCGTTCTACACCGAGATCATCGCCAACCCCTCTGGTGTTGTCGCCGACCTCGAGGCTCTGGCCGACGGCGCGCACTCTTTGGGCGTGCCGCTCGTAGTGGACTCGACCATGGCCACTCCTTACCTCTGCCGCCCCTTTGAGCACGGCGCAGATGTGGTCCTGCACTCGGCTACCAAGTTCATCGGAGGGCACGGCACGTCGATGGGTGGCGTGGTCGTGGAGAGCGGGCGCTTCGATTGGGCCAACGGCCGTTTTCCCCGAATGACGGAGCCGGTTCCCAGTTACGGCGGCCTGCGCTACTGGGACAACTTCGCCGAGTACGGCTTCTGCACTCAGCTGCGCGTCGAACAGCTGCGCGATTTCGGAGCCGCCCTTGCGCCCCTGAACGCGTTCCTCCTGCTGCAGGGCCTCGAAACGCTGTCGCTCCGTATGGATGCCCACGTGTCAAACGCAATGCGCCTCGCCGAGTACCTGTCCGACCATCCTGCCGTTGCCTGGGTGGCGTTCGCCGGCCTCACCGCCTCGCCTTATCACGACCTCGCCCGCCGCTACATGCCGCGCGGGCCCGGTGCGGTTTTCTCGTTCGGACTCAAGGGCGGGAGGGAAGCGGGCGAGGCCTTCGTGGAGGCTACTGAGCTCGCCAGCCACCTGGCCAACATCGGCGACACCAAGACGCTCGTGATCCACCCCGCATCGACCACTCATCGGCAGCTTTCCGACGAGGCGATCGCCGCCGCGGGTGTGGCGGCGGACCTGGTGCGGGTGTCAGTCGGGATCGAGGATCTCGACGACATCATCTGGGACTTCGACCGGGCGCTGACGATCGCTTCGAAGGCGGACAAATGACCGCACCGCTCCGCGCCGAGCGATCCGAATCCGCACTAGAGCCGTGGCGGCCACCGACCGCGCCGGAGCGACTGCAGATCCTCAACCGAACCAAGACAGTCGCGATCGTGGGCGCGTCGTCCAACCCTGCGCGGGCAAGCCACTTCGTTGCTACCTACCTGCTGAGTTCGAGCACCGACTTCACCGTATGGTTCGTCAACCCGAGGGAGAAGTCGATCCTCGGCCACCCTGTGTACGCGACGTTGGGCGATCTACCGGAGTCCCCGGATCTCGTGGATGTGTTCCGCCGGGAGGCGGAGCTCCCGGCCGTCGCGGCGGACGCGGTCGAGGCAGGGGCCCGCACGTTCTGGGCCCAGCTCGGGCTGTGGAGCGACGACGCCGCCGAGCTGGCTCACGCCGCGGGACTCTCGGTGGTGATGAACCGCTGCGTGAAGATCGAGCACGCCCGCTTTGCGGGTGGCCTGCACCTCGCCGGTTTCGACACCGGAGTGATCAGCGCCAAGCGCCCCACCCGCCTGGGATCGTCCGGGAAATGACGGCGATGACCCCATCGGATTCGTCCACTCCGCAATGGAAGTTGGTCGACGAAGGATGGGGCCGCAAAGCGGTCGACTGTGCGACCCTGCACGAGCCGCAGAACTGCCGCGAGTACATCTACGTCCACCATCAACTCGAGGTAGGAGCCGGCGACCGGCTTCTCGACGTCGCTTGTGGTGCCGGGCTGTCTCTCGAGCTGGCGCACCTGCGCGGCGCGCAATGCGCCGGCATCGACGCCTCGCCGAGATTGGTGTCGGTCGCCCGCTTTCGCAGCCCGGGCTCGGATATCCGGGTCGGGGACATGAACCACCTCCCGTGGGAAGCCGAATCCTTCGACGTCGCCACCAGCTTCCGCGGTATCTGGGGCACGACGCCTGACGCGGTCACCGAGATTTACCGCGTCCTCAAGCCGGGCGGACGGTTCGGACTGACGGTCTGGGGACATCTGAAGGTGTCGCCGGGCGCGTGGGCGCTGGCACCGTTCCGCCTCGCCACCGAGGAGAAGGTCGACAATCAGGCGGCCATGGTGTCGCTCGGCCGTCCCGGTTTGGGCGAGCAACTCCTCGAGTCGTGCGGGTTCGTCGACGTCCGGCGGGCGGACGTTCCCTTCGCGTGGGAGTTTCCTGACCCCGACCTGTTTGCTCGCGCTCTCGCGTCCACCGGACCGGCGTACGAGGCGATCCAGAACGTCGGCGAGGAAGCGTTCTACCAGGCCGCTGTCGAAGAAGCCCGGTCGCGCCTGTCCGACGGACTGCCTTTGCGCGCGGAGATCAAGGTCGTCGGCTATCTGGCCCGCAAGCCGACCTGAAGGGTCACCGGCAGACCCCCTTCTCGATCAGGGCAGCCACGTCGGAGACCGACAACCCCAATACGGAGTTCAACACCTCCTCGGTGTCCGCCCCCAGGCACGGGGCTGATGCAGCGGTGCGTTGACGAAGCGCCGACATGCGCAGGGGGTTGCCCGCGTGTCGCTCGTCCCCCACTTCGGGGTGGTGGAGCCGCACTATGAAGTCCCGTTCCATCAAGTGAGGGTCGGACAGATGATCGAGCGGGCCCAGCACAGGCATCGCCGAGACGCCTCCCTCCTGCAGGAACCGTGCCGCGTCTGCGGAGTCGCGGGAGGAGGTCCATGCAGTTAGGCGTTCGTCGATCAGGCCGCGCCGTTGGAGACGGCCCGCCAGAGTCGATTCATCCTCCGACTCCGGCCAGCCCAACGCCCCGCATAGCCGAACCCAAGCGGCGTCGTCGGGAACGGCGACAGCGAGCCAGCTGTCCTCTCCGGCCGCGGGATACACACCGTGTGGAACGGCGTGAGGGCTGGCATTGCCGAGCGGCCGAGGGTCGACGCCGGACGCGAAGGCCTCGAGGTAAGCCTCGCCCAGAAGGAATGCGGCAAGGTCCGTCTGTGCCATGTCGACCAGCTGCCCTTCACCGGTCCTGCGCCGGTGGTCGAGCGCGGCGAGCACTCCCACCGCGAGCATCTTGCCGGCGATGTGGTCGGGATGGTTGAGAGAAGTACCACACGGATAGGGCGCGTCGGGGTGGTTCCAAAGGCCGTGCAGCCCCACGAATCCGAGGTTGAGGGGCCCGTATGCAGGAACCCGGGCCAACGGCCCCTCGCGGCCGTATCCCTGCGAGGTGACGTAGATCACCGCCGGGTTGACTTTTTTCACCTGTTCGAACCCGAGGCCCAGATCGTCGAGAACGCCGCCGCGGTAGTTCTCGGCAACCACGTCGGCTGTAGCGCAAAGCTCCAACGCCAGTCGCCGGCCTTCCGCCGAGTCTAAGTTCAGCGCAACGCTGCGCCGGCCGCGACACTCGGCGTTGAACGCGAAGCCGCAGTTGACCCGACCCATGCCGGTCGCCCGGAGCACGTCGAGATGGGATTCGGATTCGATCTTGATGACGTCGGCTCCCAGCTCGGACAGGACCATGCACGTTTCGGGAACGACAGCCGCCATCCCGAATTCCACGACGCGGATCCCTTGGAGAAGCAGCCCTCTTCCTCCGGTTCCGGTAGACACAGGATGTGAGGGCGTTCGCGCCTCCCAGGCCGGCTCGGAATCGCCATTGCGTGGCGCGCCTTTGCGCAAGGAGCTGGGCGTTGCGGAGAGGCGAAGCGGCGGTGCGACGAAGGGCGCGCCCTCGAGCTCGTCGAAACCCGTGTCGAGGAACACCTGACGAGCCTTGGTTTGCGGATGGGCGACGAACTCGGACGGCTGGTGGATGACTCCCACGGTCGCGCCCGACTGCATCGCCTCCTGGAATAGCTCGGCGCGCGTACGGTCGGTCAGCCGCTCCTGCGCGATGAGGCGCACCACGTCGCTGTTGGTGATCCGGAAGACGGGGTTCTTCCATTCCGGCTGCTCGAGCGCCTCGGGATTTCCAAGGACGGACAGAAAGCCGCGCCATTGCTTGCTGTTGCCGATGACGGTGCGCACCCAACCGTCGGAGGCGGGCAGTACCCAGTAGGAGCCGTCTGCGTTGCGGGTTCCCTGGACCGGGAGCAACGGGTTGATCTTGGCGTAGTCCTGCAGGACCACAGACCACGGCACGGTGCCGGCGAGCGCCGCTTCTTGCACGCTGACCTCGACGAGCTGACCCTCGCCGGTCCGACCCCGGTCCATGAGAGCCGAGATCGCTCCGAGCGCCGCATAGACAGACGCGCAGTCGTGGGCGAGATGTCCCGGGATCCAGCAAGGTGGGCGGTCCGGGAACCCGCTTGCGTGCAGAGTGCCGGATGCGGCGAGGGCTGGAAGCGGCTCGAGGTGCCATCCCGACTGAGGGCCGCTGAGGCCGAAGTCTGCGATGGCGACGTGAACCAGGTGGGGGTGGCGTTCATACACGTCGGCTGGATCGAGGCCGGCGGCAGCGCACTTAGAGGGTCCGAGGTTGTTCACCAGGACTTCGGCCGACGCCAGGTAGGGCTCCAGCGCGTCCCTTCCCATTTCGGACTGAACGTCGATGGTGGTGCCGCGCTTGTTGGCGTTGCGGTACGTGTGGGAAAGGCGAGGACTGAGATCTTCGGCGGGCGACATGATCCGGATCACGTCGGCTCCCAAATCAGCCAGGATGCGTGCGCACATTGCGCCCCGCAGGTCGGTGAGGTCGACCACTCTGGTGCCGTCCAGCGGTCCGGTCATTGTCGGATAATAAACGTGCAGACATGGTGTTGCCCTAACCTCCCCCGCCGTGAACGCGGCAATGCCTCCCGTCGGTCCGCTGGCCGGAATCAGGGTGCTTCAGATCGCCAGCCTTGCGCCGGGACCGTTCGCCGCTTGCATGCTCGCCGACATGGGAGCGGACGTCGTGCGGGTTGACCGTCTTGCGGGTGCGCCTGCCTTCAGCTCTGAGCTGCTCGGCCGGGGGCAGCGGTCGGTAGCCGTGGACCTCAAGCACCCCGCGGGAATCGATGTCGTCCTCCGTTTGGTTGAGTCGGCCGAGATGTTGATCGAGGGCTTCCGTCCCGGTGTCATGGAACGCCTGGGATTGGGACCGCAGGTGTGCCTCGGCCGCAATCCCGCGCTCGTGTACGGACGGATGACTGGTTTCGGTCAGGATGGGCCGCTGGCAAAAAGCGCGGGGCACGACATCAACTACATCTCGCTGAGCGGTGCGCTCGGAATGATCGGTCGGGCGGGCCAGCCTCCCACTCCGCCTCTGAACCTGGTCGGCGACTTCGGAGGGGGCGGGATGCTTTTGGCGTTCGGGTTGATGTGCGCACTTGTCGAAGCGCGGCGCAGCGGGCGGGGTCAGGTCGTCGACGCGGCGATGGTCGACGGGAGCGCATTGCTCATGCTCCCCTTCTTCGGGCCTCGACGTTCACCGCCGTCCCCGCGCGGCACGAACCTGCTCGACTCCGGCGCGCCTTTCTACGACGCGTACGAGGCTGCAGACGGCCGATGGGTTTCGGTGGGCGCGATCGAGCCACAGTTCTACGCCCGGTTGATCGAGGGCCTCGGCCTCGACCCCGGCTCGCTTCCTGCCCAGATGGATTCGGCCAGCTGGCCCGAGGTCAAGCGACGTTTTTCTGAAGTATTCAAAACCCGCACACGTGAAGAGTGGTGCAAGACGTTCGAGGGCAGCGATGCCTGTGTAACCCCAGTGCTCGACATCGACGAGGTGCCAGACCACCCCCACAACTCGGGTCGGCACGCCTACGCGGATGTTGACGGTGTTGCGCAACCCGCGCCGGCGCCGCGGTTCAGCGTGACCCCCGGTTCGCTCCGCCGCCCCCCTCCCGAGATTGGCGAGCACACCGACGAGGTCCTCGCCGAGTGGGCGGGCATCGATACCGATGCGGCAGCCGAACTGCGCGCTTCAGGGGTGTTGCGCTAAGTCTTGGGCCCGGGCCCTATCCCAACCGGAATATGGATAGGCAGAACCGCGGAGCCGCGACGCGCTGATACGTCGCAGCGACCGAGTCGTACGAGATCCCTGTCTGAGAGCCGTCTTTCAGAGGCACAGGCACGGCGTGAGCGTAACGAGAGCTCGTGTTTCGTCGCCGTCGGGACCGAGGATTGAACCCAGCGCACGACTTTGGTTGGTCGTGCCCGGCGCTATGGTGAGGGGAGCGACACACGGGAGCCCGAGGCTCGGGCTGAGAGGGGGTCTGATACCCCGACCGTTAGACCTGATCCGGCTAATACCGGCGTAGGGAGGAAATCATGGGCCTAGCCAAAGGAAATCGCGTCTTCGTCACCGGGTCACGACCCGACATCCGGGTCCCGTTTCAAGGGGTGCGGTTGCACGATTCACCCGACGGAACCCCCAACGCGGAGTTGCTGCGCTACCACACCGCGGGGCCGGGGGCGCCACGGGAAGCGGGACTGCCCCTGCTTCGCGAGCCGTGGATCGATGAGCGCGGCGACACGGAGCGGTATTCGGGCAGGGTGGTCGACGTTCGCGATGACGGCAGGGCCGCCGCTAGGGGCGCTCAGAGGTATCCCTCCCATACCCGCGAAAGCCGACAACCACGGCGAGCGAAGCATGGTGCGATCGTCACCCAGCTCCACTACGCCCGCCAGGGGATCCTGACCCCCGAGATGGAGTTCGCAGCCATTCGCGAGGGCATACCGGCCGACGCGGTGATGGAGGAACTAGCCGCCGGGCGCGCGATCCTTCCCGCGAACATCAACCACCCCGAGTCCGAACCGATGCTCATCGGGGCGCGCTTCTTAGTGAAGATCAACGCCAACATCGGCAACTCCTCGGTGACCTCGTCGGTCGCTGAGGAAGTCGACAAGCTTGAGTGGGCGACCCGGTGGGGCGCAGACACCGTCATGGACCTGTCAACCGGTCGGGACATTCACACCACCCGCGGCTGGATAATCCGCAACTCCCCGGTACCGATAGGAACGGTCCCCATCTATCAGGCGCTGGAGAAGGTCGACGGTGTCGCGGAGCGGCTGTCGTGGGACGTCTACCGCGACACTGTTATCGAGCAAGCGGAGCAGGGCGTCGACTACATGACGGTCCACGCCGGACTGCTATTGCGGTACATCCCGCTCACGGTCAAGAGGGTCACCGGGATCGTAAGCCGGGGCGGTTCGATCATGGCCGCCTGGTGCCTCGCGCACCATCAAGAGAACTTTCTCTACTCCCACTTCGAAGAACTGTGCGAGATCCTCGCGGCATACGACGTAGCGTTCTCGCTCGGCGACGGCCTTCGACCCGGCTCGATCGCGGACGCCAACGACGAAGCCCAAATCGCCGAGCTGCGAACCCTCGGTGAGCTGACCGAAGTCGCGTGGGAACGCGGTGCGCAGGTCATGGTCGAGGGACCCGGTCACGTACCGATGCATCAGATCCAAGAGAACATGCACCTCCAGCGTCAGTACTGCCACGGGGCCCCCTTCTACACGCTCGGCCCGCTCACCACCGACATAGCCCCTGGCTACGACCACATCACCTCGGCCATAGGCGCCGCCATGATCGGCTGGGCGGGCACCGCGATGCTGTGCTACGTCACCCCCAAGGAACATCTGGGGCTGCCCGACCGCGACGACGTCAAGGCCGGTGTCATCGCCTACAAGATCGCTGCTCATGCGGCCGACCTGGCCAAGGGCCACCCCGGGGCAAGGGCGTGGGACGACGCGCTCTCCAAGGCTCGCTTCGAGTTCCGCTGGGAGGACCAGTTCGAACTGGCCCTGGATCCGGACACCGCCAGGGCCTATCACGATGAGACCCTTCCAGCGGAGTCCGCGAAAACCGCCCACTTCTGCTCGATGTGCGGGCCCAAGTTCTGCTCGATGAGAATCAGCCACGACCTTCGCGCCGCCGACCGGATCCAGGAGGCGATGCAGGACAAGGCGGAGGAGTTCCGCTCGAGCGGAAGCGAGATCTACCTGTTACCGCAAAAAGCGACTTGACTGAGAACACATCGAAACCCATCCGGAGGAGACCGATGCCTAGGTCGATTGATCGTCACCGCCTTCGCGAACTGATGGACAACGGAGCCCAGCTGGTTGAGGTCCTCCCAGCCGATGAGTATGCGGAGGAACACATTCCGGGTGCGGTGAACATTCCCCTCAAAGAACTCGACTCCCACAGCGCTGCTCGACTCGACGCCTCCCGGCCGGTCGCCGTCTACTGCTGGGATGCCCTTTGAGACATGAGCCCGCGAGCCGCGTGGCGGCTCGAACAACTCGGATTCGTCGAGGTTTACGACTACTCGACCGGCAAGATCGACTGGATCGCAGCGGGTTGGGCGACTGAGGGGCCTGGCCCGTCCGAACCCCGCGTCCTGACCGCGATGGATCGCGGCGTGCGGACCTGCGACGTCGACGAACAGGTCGGTGCAGTCCGCCGGCGATTGGGACCCAACATCACCGCTTCTGTGGTGGTCAACAGTCAGGGAATCGTGGCCGGACGCTTAGAGCACCTGGATGCGATCGATGCCGAAGACCCGCGCTCCGCCGGCGACGTGATGAGACCCGGACCCACCACGATCAGACCCAGCGAGAACCTAAAAGAAGCCCGGGAACGCATGGCGGGCAGCCGCGTTCGTGAGCTTCTGGTGACGACACCGGACGGAGAACTGCTTGGGATCTTGCGTCCAGAATGATCGCTTGTGGGCCACTCTGCGCTACTCCGGTTGGTCGATCACACTTGTGGCCCAGCGGGTTTCGATCCGGGCAAACTTCCAGTAGGTGACAGCGGCGAACCAAACGGCGATGAAGAGCCCAACGACTATGTAACCGGCCTGATTGATGTCGAAGTTGGCCATGAGGTCCCAAATGCCACCGTGAAGGTTGAGCTTGTCCGATAGAACGCTGGCGATCTCGATGGTGCCGATCAACAGCGCGACGGCGATGGACAGTCCGGTGATGACTAGGTTGTAGTACACCTTGCGGACCGGCCGGGCGAAGGCCCACCCGTAGGCGAAGTTCATGAAGAACCCGTCGAGGGTGTCGAAGATGGTGAGCCCGCCAGCGAAGAGCAGGGGCAGAGAAAGGACCGCGTACCAAGGGAGGCCTTGGGTTGCTGCTGTTGCTGTCGCGCTGAGGAGCAGCACTTCCGTGGCGGTATCGAAGCCGATCCCGAAGACGGCTCCGACGAAGAACATGTGCCAGCTCTTCGTGATTGATCGCACGAACCGTCCGAAGAATCGGTACATGAGCCCTCTCGCCTGGAGTTGGCGCTCGAGTTCTTCTTCGTCGAAGCCGCCCTGGCGCATCCGCCGGAACACTTTGAGGATTCCAGCCAGAACGACCAGGTTCAACGCCGCGATGAGGTATAGAAACCCGGCTGCCAGGGAAGTTCCGATCACCCCTCCGGTTGTCTCGAAGCTCGAAGCAGGATCGACTATCGCCCCGAACACTGCCCGCGCCGCGACGCACAACCCGGCACCGACCAAAACGAGGACTGTCGCATGACCGAGAGCAAAGAAGAAGCCGGTGCCCAACGGCCGGCTGCCGTCGGCCATGAGCTTTCGGGTGGTGTTGTCGATAGCCGAGATGTGATCGGCGTCGAAGCCGTGCCTCGCCCCTAAGGTCCACGCGGTCAGCGCAACGCCCAAGCCGATCCCGAGGCCCTTGTACCGGAAGTGGTGCGGGGCGATGGCAAAGATGAAGATGCCCCAGCCGATGACGTTGATCGCGAGCACCACCGCGGCCATCAGGCCCAACCGAGCTCGCTCGGCCGTCGACAACACCACCCCTCCTCGACCCGTACCCCCAAGCGTCTCGGTCATCCACTTCTCCTTGCTGCCTCGAAGGTGGAGTGGCCCGACAACTGCTGAGCGTCGAAACGCACCGCCCTTGCGCCGAGGGTTCGGTCACGTCGACATCACCCAGGCGTCCGGACTTACCCCCGAAGGGCTTCACCGTTGCGGGACAGTGCCGGGATCTCACCGGACTTCGCTGTCGTGATGTCGCCCCGGTCAGCCGGAGCGACGCCACCCTAACGATCGACGATCAGGGAGTCAAGCCTGATCAGACGATCAGGTGAGCGCCGGTTTGGGATACTGGAGCATGCACCTGGTACCCCCGGAGCGAGCGCACAGAAGGGTCATCGACGGCAACCGTGTTTGCTCCGCGATCGAGGCCCTCGAAGACCAGGCGGCCATCCTTCACTGGGCCAACCGCTTCTCGGTGCTGGCGGACTTGACTCGCCTGAAGGTGCTCACGTGCATCAAGGTCGCGGGTCCGATCAGCGTCTCCGACCTCGCCGCGGCGGCCGACCTCAACGACGACACCACATCCCAAGCCCTCCGTCACCTGCGAGCGAGCCAGGCGGTCACCACCGAAAGAGACGGGCGCGTCGTCCGTTACCGCATAGCCGACCCAAGCATCGAGTACCTCCTCGACCTGGTCGCTAGCCCGGCGCCCACCTGATCACGCCGATCAGGTAGCCGCGCGCCCGCCATCGGCCGCGAGCACGGCTCCGTGGACAAAGCTCGCCTCGTCGCTGACGAGGAACACGATTCCCGCGGCGATCTCCTCCGGGGTGGCCGGGCGACCGGCGGGCGCAAGTGATGCGAGCTGATCGAGAGCTTCTCCCATCGCGGCGGTGCCCTCAGTGCGGGTGGGACCAGGGCTTATGGCATTCACCCTCACGCCCTTGGGGCCGTACTCCGCCGCCCAGGCCTTGGTCAGCAGCTCCACCGCGGCCTTGCTCGACCCGTACAGCGCCATCCCCTCGGCCCCGAACTGGGCGACCATCGTCGACACGTTGACGATCGCCCCCGAACCTCGAGCAGCCATCCCCGGAGCGATCGCGGCGACCAGGAACCAGGGAGCCTTGACGTTCAAGGCGTAGACGGCATCGACAGTGGGCTCGTCGATGGAGTCGGTCGGACCGAAGGGAAAGATGCCCGCGCTGTTGACCAAGATGTCCACCCGGCCGCCCAGGGATTCGTTGGCACGAGCAGCGAGGTCAAGGGCAGCTTCGGCATCTGCCAGATCGGCAGCCACGAACACCGCTGAACCTCCAGCCGAGCGGATCTCCTCGACCACACCCTGCCCCTTGTCCTTGTCTCGGCCGCTCACCGCGACCGTAGCTCCGGCTTCGGCCAGGGCGATTGCAGTGGCCTTCCCGATTCCGCTGGTGGCGCCCGTGACTAGTGCAGTTCTGCCGGTCAGATCAGCCATGTCAGCTCCTCTTTAGCAAGACAGATAGTGAGACCGCTTGTCTCGTTATCTCTAACAAAGACCGGGTGTCTCGTATTCCGGGGGGTCCAGCTAGAGTTGGACGGGACTGGGTAGCGAGGTCGCGAGTGAGTCGCACAGAGACGGAGATGCCTTGAAAGATTTAGTCCTTGGCGATGACGGCCTGCAGCGGTGCGTCTGGGGCACCTCACCCCCGGAGCTCGGGGCCTACCACGACGACGAGTGGGGGCGCCCAGTCGGCAACGACGACGCGGTTTACGAGAAGCTGTGCCTGGAAGGCTTCCAAGCCGGCCTTTCCTGGCTCACGATCCTGCGAAAGCGAGAGGCATTCCGCGAGGCGTTCGCCTCGTTCGACCCGGCGGTGGTGGCCAAGTTCGGGGACGCTGAAGTCGACAGGTTGCTCAGCAACCCGGGGATAGTGCGAAACGGAGCCAAGATCAACGCAACCATCGCCAACGCACGAGCCACCATCGCGCTTCGCGAACAAGGAATATCCCTGGCGGACCTGGTATGGCAGCGCCGCCCACGTATTGAAAAGGCGCCGCGACGAATTGGTGATCTCCAATCATCGACGCCCGAGTCGAAAGCCTTGTCCTCGGTTCTGCGGCGTAATGGCTTCTCGTTTGTCGGTCCGACCACGGTTTACGCGGCCATGCAGTCACTCGGAGTCGTCAACGACCACTTAGATGGCTGCCACTGGCGAGCGATCACGGAGAAGCAACGAGAGGCCTTTCTCCGCACCCCGCGGAGCAAGAAGTGACTCGAACTCGGGCAATCCGTCGTCCCCCTCAGGATTGATCGGTGGCGCGAACCCGGGACCCGGAGGCCCGACGAAGGGTGCTCGACAGCGCCCGAGACCTGGTGTCCGAGCGGGGTCCCAGGGCGGTAAGTGTCGACGAGATCGCTGCCGCGGCGGGGGTTGGCAAGCAGACCATCTACCGGTGGTGGCCCTCGAAGTCGGCTGTGATCATGGACGCTCTCGCCGAGATCACCGATCCGGTCCCCGCCCACCTGCCCGAATCCACCTACGAAGCGATCCGAATCCAGATGCGCCGAGTGGCAACGATGTTCAGCTCACACAACGGTGACCTGATACGTGAAGTCGTGGCCGACGCACAGGGCGACCCGGCGCTGGCAGAGGACTTCCGGGACCGGTTTTTCGCGCACCGCCGCGCGCGCGGCGCAGCCACCCTCGCCGAAGGCAAAAGGACCGGAGAGCTCCGCCCCGACCTCGACGTAGAGGACGCAGTGGACCTTCTGTACGCGCCACTCTGGTTGCGGCTGATCGTCGGGCACCGCCAGAACAGCCCGGCCGCCGCGGATCGAATCTTGGCCCTTGCATGGCCCGGGCTGGTCAATCAGGCCTAGGTTCCGCGCGGGGTTAGGCGCCCGGGAGAAGTCGGTGTATCTCGACGCGCCGCCGTTGGAAGTCCTCATCTACCCCGGCGGGCGGGGAACACGCCCACAGCTGACGGACCGCGAGCAGCTCGATTGGCTAAACGACCAGCGGCAACAGGTCGCCATAGTGGCAAGCGTCTGCACCGGCTCGCTCGTTCTAGCAGCCGCAGGCCTCCTAAAGAATCGTCCCGCAACGACCCACTGGGCCTCCCTCGAACTTCTCGCCCGAATTGACCCCTCCATCGACGTACGCCCGAATGAGCGATTCGTCGGCGACGGAGATGTGATCACGTCATCAGGAGTATCTGCGGGAATAGACATGGCCCTGCACCTCGTCCGCCGCTTGGCGAGCGAGGATCGGGCCCGAGACGTACGGAAGTTCATTCAATACGACCCCGAGCCACCGGTCTGACCGACCAACGTGCCGCGGAAATATCATCAGGCAATGGAGTCAACTGCGGGATATTCGGGAACCCCGCTACCCAAGAAACTTGGCATCAAGCCCGGCATGCACGTAGCGCTCCTCCACGCTCCCGAGGGGTTCGAGGCGACACTCGGCCTGCTGCCCGACGACGTCGCGATCCAGCATGGACTGCGACGCGGTCAACGGGTAGACCTCATCGTAGGATTCGTGAAGGAGCGCGAGCATCTGGCCCGCAACATCCAATGGTTGGTCACAAACCTGCCTCCCGAGGGCGCATTCTGGGTGGCGTGGCCGAAGAAAGCGTCGAAGATTGCTTCAGATATGACCGAGCGCGCGGTACGGGATGTCGCCCTGCCGATCGGCTGGGTGGACGTGAAGGTCTGCGCCATCGACAACACCTGGTCCGCGTTGAAGCTCGTTCTTCGTAAGGAGCTGCGCCCGCATGCCCGCAATCAAGTGCGAACGAAGCAAACTCTGGGTCCAGGAAAGTGACGGTGAGACGCCATGCCTAAGCCAGGACAGCCCCGGTTCAACCACGTCGCCATGAGTGTTCCAGCCGACCTCTTGGCCGAGGATGGAAGGCGCGAAATCGTCGACTTCTACTCGGAAGTCTTCGGATGGCACGAGTACCCTACCGAGACGGTCGACCGCGAGAAGCTTGTTCTGGGCGCGCATACCATCGATCAGTTTGTCTTCCTGATCGCTGACGACAATCCGATGCGCGCGCCACGTCTGGACCATTTCGGCCTCGGGGTCGGCAGCGAAGAGGAGCTGGACCTCTTCTACGACCGTGCAATCGAGTACCGGACCCGTGATCAGCGCGTAGACATCATCGACAAGAAAGTCGAGAAGCATCCGGGCCTCTCGATTACCAACTTCTACGTTGGCTACCTCCTGCCGATGATGATCGAGGTTCAGTACTTCGCTTTCGATGTACCGCCGACTTGAGCGGTTTCAGCTAGCTAACCGCTATCGCTTCCACTTCTATGGTCATCCCCGGAAGCGCAAGTGCTGCAACCTCCACGACGGTTGAGGCCGGCGGGTCACCGCTGATGAATTCATTCCTGACTCGAGAGAAAGTTCGAAGGTTCGACACGTCGGTGAAGTAGGCCGTCAGCTTCACGACCGATTCGAATCCAACGCCTGCTTGCTCGAGAACTGTCTTGAGATTCTCGAACGCGAGCCTGGCCTGTTCTTCGAAGTTTCCCTCGAGCACGTGACCGTCGGGCAACACTGGACCCTGCCCCGAGAGGAACACGACAGTCTGGGCATCCTCAACCCTCCAAGCCTGCGAGAAGCCGTACTTCTCCTGCCACAACCACGGATTAACCTGCCGTTTCGACGGGCGCGACGACAGCAAGCTGGCTTCGGTCCTCAATAGCGAACGTCGAGACCGGGGTAGGTCCCGGCGTCACGCCACTCGGCAAGCAGCTTGAAGAATGCCAGAGGGCCTTTGCCGTATGAGTTGACGATGAACCCGCCTTCGGCAGGCCGGCCCTCGTTGTTGTAGTACCCAGGCGTGCACTGCTCCTGGAAGGAGCGGACGTTGAGGGCGCTGTCGGCGAGCGTCTGCAGCCACTCGTCCTCGGCTTCAGTCGTCGCCTCGAACTCCCGAGCGCCGCCGTCGAGCCCCGATCGGACGATGTGGGCCACGTGCGAGCTGGCCTCGTGGAGGAGGTGCGGGTAGTTGGCGGTGAAGCCGCCCTGGGTGTGGCCGATGATGAACATGTTGGGGAATCCGTGCACGTGCATGCCGTGAACGGAGCGCATCCCGCCCTTCCAGTATTCGGATAGGAGGACACCGTCGGCACCGATGACGTCGTAACCGGCGCGCCGGGTGTAGTCGGTGCCGACCTCGAACCCGGTCGCGTAGATGATGCAATCCACCTCGTACTCACTCCCGCGCACCACGATGCCCTTCTCCGTGACACGGTCGACACCTCGACCGTCGGTGTCCACGAGCTTCACGTTCGGCCGATTGAAGGCCTGCAGGTACTCGTCGTGGAAGCACGGCCGCTTGCAGAACTGCCGGTACCAGGGCTTCAGGGCGGCCGCGGTGTCGGGGTCCTCGATGATCTCGTCGACCCTCGAGCGGATCTGCTCCATCTTCTCGAAGTCCGCCATCTCCATCGGGCTGAACTCCCCATCGCCTCCGACCCCTGCGGTTCGCTGCTCCCGCAGCCGCGAGATCAGCCGGCCGATGATGTCGGTCCAGCCGTCCATCACCAGGTCCTCCTCGGCGATACCGCCCGAGGTGAGAAGGGTGAAGTTCTCCATGCGCTTGCGCTGCCAGCCGGGTTGTAGCCGAGCGGCCCACTCAGCGTCCGTCGGCCGATTGCCCCGCACGTCGATCGAGGAAGGAGTGCGCTGGAAGACGTAAAGCTGTTCGGCAGCCCGAGCGAGGTGCGGAACTGCTTGGACCGCCGTGGCGCCGGTGCCGATGATGGCGATCTTCTTGTCAGCGAGCCTGCTCAGATTCCCGTTCGAGTCTCCGCCGGTGTAGTCGTAGTCCCAGCGGCTGGTGTGGAAGCTGTGGCCTCGGAAGGTCTCTATCCCCGGGAGTCCCGGAAGCTTCGGACGGTGAAGAGGTCCGGTGCCCATCACGACGAACCGCGCGGTCATCTCGTCGCCTCGATTGGTCCTGATGACCCAGCACGAGCGCGAGGGGTCCCATTCGAGACCGGTCACTTCGGTGGACAGGCACGCATTCTCGTAGAGCCCGAAGTGAGCGGCGATGCGGTGACAGTGATCGAGGATCTCCGGCGCGTGGACGTACTTCTCCGTCGGCAGATAGCCGGTTTCCTCGAGGAACGGGAGGTAGATGTACGACTCGACGTCGCACTGCGCACCGGGGTAGCGGTTCCAGTACCAGGTGCCCCCGAAGTCACCGCCCTTCTCGATGATGCGGATGTCGTCGATGCCGGCCTGCTTGAGCTCAGCACCGGCGACCAGCCCCCCGAACCCCCCGCCTATGAGCGCGACGGTGACTTGGTCGCGGAGCGGCTGGCGCTCGACTGGCTCGATGTACGGATCCTCGAGATAGTGGGCGTAGTCGCCGGCGATCTGGATGTACTGGTCGTTGGCATCGACCCGGAGGCGCTTGTCGCGCTCGTAGCGGTAGCGGTCCCTCAGAGCGGCTGGGTCGAACCCGAGGTCATCGCGCGTCTCAGTGGACATTCTGGACACGCAGTGTACCTACTTCAAAGCCGGGGTCACCCACCCGCGACTGCGTCCTCCAGCGCCCGGATATCGATCTTCCTCATCTGCATCATCGCCTGGAAGGCCCGCTGCGAGCGCGCCGGATCGGGGTCGCCGAGCAGCTCGATCAGCCGATCCGGGACAACCTGCCAGGAGAGCCCGAAGCGGTCTTTGAGCCAGCCGCAGGGACCCTCCTCACCACCGTCGCTCAGGCGCTCCCAGTACTCGTCGACCTCCTCCTGGTTCTTGCACGGCACCACGAACGAGACCGCCTCGTTGAAGCGGAACTGCGGCCCTCCGTTGAGTGCGGTGAACTCCTGGCCGTCGAGCTCGAAGCTGACCGTTTGCGCCGATCCGGGTTCGCCGTGGCCTCCTTCTCCCTGGCGCTGCACGGCGAGGATCCGGGAGTTCTTGAAGATGGAAACGTAGTAGCTAGCGGCTTCCTCGGCTTGGTTATCGAACCACAGGAAGGGCGTGATCTTGGGCATGGCGGTTCTCCTTCGCGCGACGGTCTCACCTGGTTGGACGGAACTCGGGCCCGTAGCTCATCGCGCGTCTCTACTCATGGAGGTTCCCCCTTGCATTCGGCTGGCAGCCATGATTCGCACTCGGCTGGAACGCCTCCAACGTTGTCACAACAGAGGACCGTATGTCGTCAAACGTGGCAGACCGACCCCCAACACGAGTCGACACAGGAGACAACCATGGACGCTCGCATGAACCTTTTCGAGAACAGCCTCGCCATGAAGTTCGGCAAGTACCTCAACTCCGCAGGTCGAGTCCTCACCGAGTCGACCCTTCCGGCCGCGACTCAAGAGTTGGTGAAGCTTCGGGCGAGCCAGATCAACGGCTGCGGCTTCTGCACCGACATGCACACCAAGGACGCCCTTGACGCCGGCGAGACTCAGCTTCGGCTCAACCTGGTTGCGGCGTGGAGGGAGGCAACGGTCTTCACCGAGGCCGAGCGCGCCGCCCTCGAGCTGGCCGAACAGGGAACCCGGATCGCCGACGCAGCGGGAGGCGTCCCCGACGAGGTGTGGGCGAACGCGGCCAAGCATTACGACGAGGAACAACTGGGGGCCCTTGTTGCGGTCATAGCCGTCATCAACGCGTACAACCGCCTCAACGTCATGGTTCGGCAACCTGCGGGCGACTACCAGCCGGGACAGTTTGCCTAACTCCCTAGGACTCCCTCGGAAGTCTTGATCCGGTACAGCCGGGCCGCGTTCCCGCCCATGACCGCGCGCCGTACATCATCGTCAACTCCAGCCAGCGCCTCCGCCGCCATCTCCACGCCATTGGGATATGTACAGGTCGGGTGCGGGAAGTCGGTCTCGAAAAGGAGATGCTCGTAGCCGATGGTCTCGATCGCCCGGTCTATCCCGGTGGTCTCGAACCAAAAGCAGGCGTTGACCTGCCGGCGGAAGTACTCCGACGGGAGCATCGACAGATGCTCGAGCGACCTCGCGCTCATCTCTCCCAGTTGGTAATCGAGTGCCAGCAGGAAGAACGGGATCCACCCGACGCCACTCTCCACCGACACGAACTGGAGGTCCGGGTGGCGCTCGAGCACACCGGAGTAGATCAGGTTGCCAAAAACGCCGGCGTTGTTGAGATAGAGCATCGCCGAACCCAACCCCAGCTTCTGGTTCATCCCGAGCGACGGCCAGCACACCGATCCGAACCAGGACATGTCGGATACAGCTGCCCCGATGTGGAAGTTGACCGGCAACCCGAGATCGCTGCACATCTCCCACAGCGGATCCCAGTGCGCCGTGCCGAGGTCGGGTATTCCGTGCTCGTGCGGCGCGGAGGTCAGATTGATCCCCCGGATGCCGCGCTCGTGAATGCGGTTGACCTCGGCGAGGCAGGCACCGATGTCCCAGAACGGCAAGGCGGCCATCCCGAAAAGGCGATCGCCCGACTGGTCCTGCATGTCAGCCATTGCGTCGTTGAAGATCTGGACCGTGAGCAGGCGGAGATCCTCGTCGACCACGCTCATGAACTGCTGGGTTCCTAAGCCGAACGCATTCGGGTAGACGATCTGGGCCCAGATGCCTTGCTCGTCCATCATCGCAACGCGTTCAGGCACGGAGTGGGCGCCGCGATGAACCTGATCGATGGTCCATCCGAAGAAGCGGGTGCCCCGGACCTTCACCCCTTCGGTGTTGATGACGCCGTTGGCAAGTGCCGGGTTGATCCGAACCCCGTCAACGACCCAGGTCGGTATCCCATCTACGTCCACTACCCTCGGAACCCTTTCGCGCATCGACGCCGGCGCCCTGGACGTCCACATGTCGTGGGGTTCGGTCAGGTGAGTGTCGGCGTCGATAATGCACAGGCCCTTCATCGCTGTCGCCACAGGGAAACTGTGGCACAGCTCGCACAGATATTGCTATACCTGCGTGATGCCGAGCCGCCCGGTGAGATCTCGTGACGAGCTCGGCTTCTGGGAAGGGGCCGATCGGCACCAGCTGGTGATCCAGCGCTGTGCCGACTGCGGTGCTCGGAGGCACCCGCCCGTGCCGATGTGCGGCGCCTGCGGTTCCGTGTCCAGCGACTACGAGGCCTCATCGGGCCGGGGTCGGGTCCTCTCTTGGATGTTGTCCCACCACCCGAACCGGCCGGAGGATCCGCCGACGGTCGTGATCCTCGTCGAGCTCGAGGAGGGAGTCAGAGTCGTTTCGAACCTGGTCGACCCGCCGGGGCCAGGACCGTACGAGGATCTGCCGGTCGAAGTCGACTTCGCCGACCAGGACGACGCGGTGATTCCAATGTTTCGGGCGTCGCCATGACCGGATCGGTGATCGCGGGAATCGGGCACACCGAGTTCTCGAAGGACTCCGGCCGCAGCTCCCTGCAGCTGGCGGCGGAAGCCGGATTGGCCGCGATCCGGGACGCCGGGCTCGTGCCCTCCGAGGTGGACGGGCTGGTCACCTTCGCGGTAGACGACAACGACGAGCTGTCGTTGATGCGGGCGCTCGGCTTGTCTGAACTTCATTACTGGTCGCGGGTGCCGGGCGGGGGTTACGCCGCGTGTGCGACCGTCCAAGTCGCAGCGTCGGCGATCGCGGCCGGCGCCGCCCGGACGGTCCTCATATATAGAGCCATGAACGAGCGCTCCGGCCGGAGGTTCGGCCAACCACTCGTCCGCCGTACGACGGCAGCCCCGCTCGACGTCCACTTCACATACGGCATCGACACACCGGCGAAGATGTACGCCCTCTGGTTCCGGCGTTACATGCATGAATACGGCGTGACCAATGAGGACTTCGGTCGCTATGTCGTCGTCGCCCGCCGTCACGCTGCGACCAATCCGAACGCCTGGTTCTATCAGCGACCGATCACCCTCGACGAGCATCAGCAGTCGAGGTGGATCGTCGAGCCCGTGCTGCGGCTGTTCGACTGCTGCCAAGAAAGCGATGGCGGAGTCGCGATCGTCGTCACCTCGGCCGATCGGGCGACCGATCTGCCTGCACCGGTCTCGGTGGTGGGCGCGGTCGACGCTCATGTCACCGGCACGAGCATTATGAACAACTACTACCTGCCCGACCTGGCCGGCTTTGCCGACGCACAACGATGCGCCGCGAGGCTCTGGGGCCAGACCGGCCTCCGCCCCGGCGACATCGACGTCGCCGAGATCTACGAGAACTTCAGCCCCCTCGCCCTGCTGGTGCTGGAGGCTTTCGGGTTCTGCGGCCGGGGTGAAGCCGCTTCCTACATCGCCAGCGGTGCCATCGACCTCGGCGGCGAACTGCCCGTCAACACTCACGGCGGGCTGCTCGGCGAGGCCTACATCCACGGCATGAACACGGTGATCGAAGGGGTGCGCCAGGCTCGCGGGCAGGCCGCGAACCAGGTCCCCGGCGTCGAGCATGTCCTGGTGTCGTCGCTCAGCAGCGCGCTGATCCTCCGAGCCCAATGAGCGCAGCCCTTCAGGGGTTGGAGGTGCTCGACATGACCAGGAGCGTCGCGGGCTCGATGGCCTCGATGCTTCTGGCCGACCAGGGCGCCGTCGTAACCAAGCTCGAGCCGCCGGGCGGTGATCCGGTACGCGACGAACCTGGCGCGCGTGTATGGATGCGCAACAAGAGGAGCGTCACCGTCGACCTGCCCGCGGACGTCGGAGCCGTGGTTGAGATTGCCCGCGGCGCCGATCTGTACTTGGACAGCTGGACACCGGCGCAAGCCGCGGAGCTCGGGATCACCGATGATCTCCTCGCCTCCGCCAACCCCCGTCTCGTCAGATGCTCGATCACCGCGTACGGCTCCATCGCACGCCACGCCGGCCGGCCCGACGATCCGTTCCTCGTCGCCGCCCGGTCCGGGCTGATGTGGGAACAAAAGGGGTGGGTTGGCGGCCCGATCGCACGCCTCTCTGGAACCCCGCCGCTCGCGCCGGACCTTGTCGCGCCGCCAGGGTGCTGGGACGGTTGCGAGCGGACCGGACCGATCCATCCCGCCACCCCGCAGCCGGCGATCGCGGCCGCCTACCTCGGGGCGCTGGCCGCTCTTTCCGCGATCCACGCCCGGGGGCGGACAGGACGCGGGCAGCGGGTGGAGACCTCGATGCTGCAAGGTGTGCTGGCGACAACCTGGGGCGCGTGGCAACGGGCCGAGCATCCCGACGCCCCGAGCTATGACAGCTGGGTCTTTGACTCCAGGTCACACCGAGGGCACTTCGAGTGCGCCGACGGGCGATGGATCTGCCACTGGGTCCCGCGACCTGCGTTCGTGCTAGGCGTGTCCGACGGAGATGCGCTCGATCCCCAGGCGGAGATACCTCCAATTCACCTCGATTCGGCGCGCATCATGCCCGACCCCGCCGACCTGGCGGTCCTGCACCACTATCACCCGCTGATGGTCGAGGCGTTCCGCCGTTTCTCTGCCGAGGAATGGACGAAGGTGGCTGCGGCGACGGACAACGCACTGCAGCCGGTGATGACGATGGAGGAGGCGCTCGACGATCCGCTTCTCATCGCCGACGGCTCTGTCATAACCGTGCGTGGGGTTCGCCAGCCGGGCCTGGCAATCAGGCTGCACGGCTGCGATCCTTCCGTCGCGGAGCCCTCGGCAGCCGCGGATACACAACAGACAGGGGAAAAAGATGCGCCCCGCGCTTCTCACGCGCCTCCGCTCGATGGCATCCTCGTGGTCGACCTCGGCCTTGCCGTGGCCGGCCCCTGGGGGACGCAAATGCTGTCCGACCTCGGCGCCCAGGTCATCAAGGTCAACCGGAAGTCCGACTCTTACTGGCACACCACCCACATGGCGATGGCGTGCAACCGGGGCAAGCTCGGCTTGGCCCTAAACCTGAGGAAACCGGCGGGCCAGGAGGTACTCCACAGCCTGGTGGCGCGCGCCGACGTCGTCCACACGAACATGCGACGCACGGCCGCCACCCGGCTCGGGGTCGACTACGAGCGTTTGCGCGGGGTGAACCCGGACTTGATCTACTGCCACACGGCGGGCTTCGACGACGCGCGCGCCGATCTACCAGGCAACGACCAAACCGGGGGCGCGCTGGCCGGGGTACTGCATGCTGACGGCGGTTGCGAACGCGGCGGGCGACCCGCTTCGAGCCTGACGTCGCTGGGTGACGTCGGCAACGGGTTCCTGTCGGCCATCGGTGTCGTCATGGCGCTTATCCACCGCGACCGCACCGGCCAGGGTCAGCTGGTCACCACGTCCATCGTGCGCGCTCAGCTTCTCGCCGCGTCGGCGTGGCTCGGCCCGGACGGATCCGGTTCCGGCCGGCCTCTTCTTGACGCGAACCAGCTCGGCTTCAGCGCCCGACGCCGACTGTACGGAACCCGTTCGGGCTGGTTGTGCCTTGGCGTGCGCACCGACGATCAGTGGGGCTCGTTTTGTCGGGCCGTGGATCGGGCCGACCTTCTGGCCGACCGAGACGACGAGGCCCTGGCAGCAGAGCTGGAGTCGACGTTCTCAGGGCGGCCGGCCGCCGAGTGGTGCTCAATCCTCGACGCAGCAGGGGTTCCGGTCGAGTTGTGCGATCCCGACGTGGCCCTCGGTCTTTTTGACGATCCAGATTTGTTAGAGCGGAGTTGGGTTACCACGTACGACCAGCCCCTCGTCGGCGCGTTGAGTCAGCTGGGACTCCTGTTCGACTTCTCCGATACGCCGGCGCGGATAGCCGGTCCGCCTTTGGTCGTTGGCGACAGTTCCCGCGTTGTGCTGAGTCAGTTGGGCTACGGCGACGGCGAGATCGATCAGCTGATCGCCGATCGCATCGTCTACGACAGCGGCACGAGCTGATATCACGATCTCTCGGTTGCGCCCCAGCGGCTCAGACGAATCGGAAGAAGCTGGCCGCTCCGAAGATCAGGCAGTAGATCGCGAACGGCGTGAGGGTGCGGGTCTGGAAGTACCGCATGAGGAATCTGACAGAGAAGTAGGCGGCGATTCCTGCGACGATTACTCCGACTGCGACTTGGCCGTGGATGTGCGCGCCGGCAGAGCCGGCGAGTGAGGGGAGTTTGAGCACACCTGCGGCGAAGATAACCGGGGTGGCTAAGAGGAACCCAAAGCGCGCAGCGTCCTCATGGTCGAGGCCCCGCCACAGACCGCCGACCATCGTGATTCCTGAACGGCTGATGCCAGCGAAGAGGGCCCCGATCTGCAGAGAGCCGATATAGAGAGCCTCCCTGAGTGACAGGTTGGCAAGCCGGGCGTCTGCTTCACGGGCCGCCTGTATCTCCGAACG
The DNA here is from genome assembly GCA_036378675.1 of Acidimicrobiales bacterium. NCBI lineage: Bacteria > Bacillati > Actinomycetota > Acidimicrobiia > Acidimicrobiales > Acidimicrobiales bacterium. The sequence continues at coordinate 102,795 of DASUWA010000023.1, read as the reverse complement.
CTGCCGGCCGCCCGACCGAGAGTCTCTGTCAGCTCGGCCGTTGTGGTCGATCGCTGAACTATCCGCCGGCCGTGAGGCCGGCTGGTGTCGCCGCATGCGTTCACCGGCAACGAGAATCAGGCCGTTGATGAATAGGAACGCCGCTGCAGCTACCGGCTTGGCGAAAACCGTCCGGAAGGTGTGCTCTAGAAGTATCCCGGTGAGGCCGACGGGAATGGTCGCGAAGACGATCATCCAGGCCAGTCGCTCATCACGGCCCTCGATGATCAGTTGCCGTTGCCGCATGGATCGGCCGAGGCTCTGAATGAAGCCTCGTATTATCCGGAACCAGTCGGCTCGGAAGTACCACAGAAGCGCGAATGCAGTGGCGCAGTGCAGGGCGACGATGTAAGCGAGATAGAAGGACTTCTCGCTGCTCGCTTGTGATGATTGGGTTACCAGGGTGTGCCAGCTGCCGCCGATCCACGCGGGGACGAGCACCGAGTGCCCCAGGCTCGAGATCGGGAACAGTTCGGTCACGCCTTGGAGAACGGCGATGACGATGGCCTGCAAATACGACACGGGGCAAAATCCTCGGGGGTTCGGGCAGAGGTGCGGCGCCACTCGGCGCTCGGATGATACGGGTCTCGAAGTAGCACACGTTACACTGTCGGCCGAAACGCCCGAGGGATCTCAGGAGGTGGTTCCCTGTCCTGGCGGCTCATCACCTACCGCCTTCCGAGCGAACCGTCCCGGCACCGGGTGGCGGCATGGCGCGAGCTGCGCCGCCTCGGCGCGGTTTCCCTACAGCAGGGGACCTGGGCTCTGCCGACAGGTGAGGGCTTCGACGAGGGTTTCGATCAGGTCGTCCGGACCATTGACGTAGCCGGCGGGCACCCCGTGGTCCTGGCTGTTGGAGATGATGACGCCAGCGTGGCCCAACTCGAAGCACTGTTCACTGAGCAGCGCGAGGCGGAGTGGTCGGAGTTCCTCGCTGACTGCGACAAGTACGAAGCCGAACTCGTCGACGAGGTACGTAAAGGCAAGCTGACCTTGGCCGAGTTGGACGAGGAAGAACAAAGCCTGGATCGTCTGCGGCGGTGGTACCGCCAGATCCGGGCGCGTGACCTGTTTAGCGCTCCCGCCGGGGTCTTAGCCGAACGGCGTCTCAAGGAGTGCGGCGAGGCTCTGGATGCGTTCGGGGATCAGGTCTACCAAGCGAGGGAGCAGCCGTAAAGCCAACGGTCGGACGCTGCGCGGTGCTATCCGGCCTTCCCGCCGCGGATCAGAGCGGTCGCCTCGTCAGGTGATTTACCCGCCCGTTGAGGGTCTGGAAGGAGCCGCAGGGGCGGAAGAACCGCGTCGTCGTTGAAAGTGTCGAGCCAGGCGCTCATGTTCTCGGCGGTCAGCGGTCTGGCTAGAAAGTAACCCTGGACTTCGTCACAGCCCATTTCCCGGAGCCGGTCCCACGAAACGCGGTCTTCTACGCCTTCCGCCACAGTTCCCAGGCCGAGATTGTGGCTGAGCTCGATTATGGAACGAACGATCGCTGCATCACTCGGGTCGGATGCGACGCGCAAAATGAACGACCGGTCGATCTTCACCTCGTTCACCGGCAGCCGCCGCAGGTACGACAGTGACGAATAGCCGGTCCCGAAGTCATCGACGGACAGCTTGATGCCGGCGCGAGCCAATCGATCCAGCACGCTGATCGTCCTGGGCGGGTCGGCCATGACGCTGGACTCGGTGATCTCGAGCGTGAGACGGTGACTGGGAATTCCAATCTCATGCAGGATGGACTCGATCTGGTTCGGCAGCTCAAGGTCCAGCAAGCTGCGAACCGCGAGGTTGACAGAAATGCCGATGTCGCGCCCGGCGGCGTTCCACTCGTGGCACTTCTTAAGGGCCGTTTTGAGCACGAACATGGTGAGCGGCGTTATCAGACCGGTCTGCTCGGAAACGTTGATGAATTCCGCTGGGCTTAACAGCCCGCGCTCAGGATGGCGCCACCGGACCAACGCCTCGGCACCTGTGATCAGACCATCTCGCACCCGGGCTTTCGGCTGATAGAACACCTCTAGCTGGTCCTCTGCGATCGCCTGGCGAAGCTCGGTGGCCATCGTCAAGCGGGCACGGCTGTTCTCGTCACGCTCGGGCGAGTACATCACGACGCGGGTGTCGCCACCCTTTGCTTCGTACATCGCCACGTCGGCTCTTTGCAGAAGGACGGTGGCGTCGTCGCCGTGCTCAGGGAACATGGCAACGCCGATGCTCGCACCTACGGCAACAGCGAGACCTTCCAGTTGGAACGGCTCGTGGAGCAATTCGACGATCCGTTGCGCCACCCGCACCACTTCCTCGGCATCACCTTGTTCAGGGAGCAAGATTGCGAACTCGTCACCCCCGAGCCGAGCCACGGTGTCACAGCTGCGCAACGCCGTGCCCAGCCGACGGGCCACGTGCTGGAGCAGGATGTCCCCGTTGTGGTGCCCCAGTGTGTCGTTGACCTCTTTGAAGCGGTCGAGGTCGATAAGCATGACGCTGGCCACACCCTCGCCCTCCGAGCGGGCGGACGCGGCGAGGTCGCTCAGCCGCTGCGCGAAGAGCATCCGGTTCGGCAATCCGGTGAGAGAGTCGTGAAGGGCCTCATGCTGTCGATCGGCGGCCTCTTTGCGAAGCTGATCCACGAGGCGGCCATTCTCGAAGGCGACGCTCGCATGGTTCGCGACGGTGGCGAAGATCTGGAGGTCGCTATCGTCGAACGTCGTGACGTTGCTCATCCGGTCCGCAACCATGATCGTGCCGACGACCTTGCCCTCTGACACCAGAGGAGCGACCATACAGTCCGCGACGCGCACCCGAGCCAGGTACGACAAGTGGCCCGGGTCACGGCTTCCACGAGGAATAGCGACCGGGATCTGTTCGTCCACCACTCGCCGCCACACCGGCTCACCTTCGAGCTTCGGGACTAAGGCTTCACTGTGATCGTCGGAGAGCGATCCCTCGCGGCTGCTCAGCCGATAGCTGCACTTGCCACTTCGGTCATCAAGCAAGACGATCTCGGCGACAGCCGCCCGAAGCAGCTTACGGGCTTCTGCAAGAACCTCTTCGGTCACCGCTCGCGCCTTGAGCGACGCGCCGATCAGCTGACTGAACCCGTAGATCCGCTGCAGGCTCGAGTGCCGCTGCTTGAGCGCCAGATGACGCCTATAGATCACCGCGAAGCTGATGATCAACAAGGACACGATCACTAACGCCCAGGGACTGGTCCACAGCACGATCACGGTCACAATCGAAAGACCTGTGTTCACACCGGCAGTGAGTATCCCGGTGACCAGAACCGAGCTGATATCCGGGTCGCCGCCGGTCCACCTGATCACCGCCGAAACGGAGGCCATGCTGATGAAGTCTCCGACTGTGACCGCAACGAGAATCGCTGCCCACGAGCGTGCAGATAGCGGGTTGGACGAGGCACCAATGACCCGAAAAACGAAGATCGCTGCGGCGCTCTCCGCGGCGAAGCACGCCAGGTTGAACGTCGCCTTGACCACGGCTTGACGACGGACAAAGACGCGGTAGGCAAGATGTCCTACCAGCCGCCCAGCGATCAAACCCCACGGAGAAGCGAAGAAGAATCCGACGACGAGCGGTATCTCGCTCAAATTGAATGAGTGCGTCTGCGCCTTTCGCTCGACATGGAACATGAGACCTTCGGCAGCCATGACTGCCGGCACGAAGGCCCACCACGCAACGTGGAACGGAGGATGCGCCGCCGCGGGCTGCCTTGCGGCGGCGAACCCCATCGAGACGGCGACCCCGGCCAGCAGAGTGGAGAGAATCCACACACGGTGGAGTGACGGATCCTTAGTGGGCTTCACCCGACGCCCAGAGTCTTCGGGGCTTTTCGTCGAGAATCGGCCGACCGAAAGGTCTCGAGTGGGAACTGCCGCGGAGTCCCAGGCGGGCCCGCGGCCGGACTCGGCCGGCGTTACTGGGTTACGCATCCCGCCGGCTCGCCTGGCTGGCCGCTCAGGTCCACAGGAAGTCGGTCCATGACGATCCTGTCCACGACGACCCCGTCCACGACGACCCTGTCCACGAAGAACCAGTCCACGACGACCCAGTCCACGACGACCCAGTCCACGAGGACCCTGTCCACGACGACCCTGTCCACGCCGAGCCGGTCCAGGCAGAGCCCGTCCAAGCGGAGCCGGTCCACGCAGATCCGGTCCACGAAGAACCAGTCCACGACGATCCGGTCCAGCTGGATCCTGTCCAGGAGGAGCCATTCCACGTGGCCCCGGTCCATGAGGAGCCATTCCAAGCAGCCCCCGTCCACGACGAACCGGTCCAGTTCGCCTGATTCCAGCTTGACGGCGACCAGCTTGTTCCGAGGTTGATTGTGCTAGGTGGATTGCTCGTCTCCGCCGCGGCTGCAGCGGTTTGGCTGTACGTCAGGCTCGGGCTGATGGCCGCGTAGTAGGCGTTCAGGAATCCGTGCCCTTCAATCAACGGAGCCTGGGTCTCGCCCGGCATCGCGTTGCCCAAGAGGCGCCCCTTGACCTGGTCCGGGCTGATCCCCGGGTTGCGGGCAAGCACCAACGCTGCGGCTCCTGACGTGATCCCGGCCGAGAACGAAGTCCCCGAGCCAACGAAGTTCCCGGTACCGACGTGTGCGTGCGGGAAGTCCTGGGCGATCGTGGACCCGGGAGCTAGCAAGCTGATCACCGAACGGCCGGGGGCCACCAGGTCGGGCTTGAGCCACCCGTCGTACAGGGACGGGCCGACCGACGAGAACGGGCAGGCATACCAATCGGAAGGCGAAGGCGAGTTGTTATCCGCGTAAGCACCCGCAGTGATGGCGAGCGGATCGTCCCCTGGACTGGTGATCGTCCCTGCCGAGGGTCCTGAGTTTCCGGCGGCGACAACCACCGTTATGCCGGACTGCCACGCTTGCTCGATCGCCTGGTCCATCGGCTCAGTGGCAGTCGGTCCCGTGGGCACGGCTCCGAGCGAAAGATTAAGGATGTTGATCCCGTACTTCTTTTGGTTCTTGATCGCCCACTGGATCCCAGATACGACGGTCGAGATGCTGGTCTGGCCATCGGCTCCGGCGACCTTGATCGAGACCAGGTTTGCCCCCGGAGCTTCTCCGGGATACTGGCCGTTCGAAGATGCACCGTTGCCGGCAACCAGTCCGGCGACAAACGTCCCGTGCCCGAACTCATCGGTGAAAGGGGAGTTGCCCGGGGTTAGGTCAACCCCGCCGACAAGTCGCCCGGCGAAGTCGGGCAACGCACCATCGATGCCCGTATCGAGCACGGCGACCGTGACGCCTTGGCCGGTATCGCCCTGCGCAGCCAAAAGGTTGGCGCCTGTGTCCTGGGAAAAGATTCCGCTCGGCGACGATGTCCCAGAGAAAGAAGGACAGCTCGTGGCACCGCTCTTGCTCTGGAAGTTGACCGGCTCGTCCGGAATTACAGACGCGCCGGCCGCCTGCAAAGCATCGACGAGGCCTTTGCGAGCCTTGATAGCCACGGCGGGAATGCTGTCGAAGACCTGGGTTACGGAGGCGCCGCGCGCGACTCCGTGAATCAGGTCAAGAGCGTTACCGGCATTCGGCCCGAACTCCACGATCACCGACTCGTCAGCGCCACTGGCCGTGGCACCCGTGTCAGCGAATGCTGGTGGAAGAGTCGCCAGACCAGCTGCGCCCACTCCAACCACGACGCCGAGCTTCAAAGTCCACGACAGCCCGAACCGTCTGCGCTGCCAGCCCACGCCCCTACCCCTAAAACCTTTCATGGCACCCCTGCCCCAATGCATTTGTGTCTAACGGACTCGCACAGAGTGGCCGAATAACCTCTCTCTGTCGAGAAGGATTCGTCTATTTCTGCGCAATCCTCTTTTAGTTAATCAATCGGATGCTCCGTCTTATCTAGTCATTTAGAGCTAGCCGTGAGCAGCGGATTTATCCGCTTATCGGGCCGGAGATCATCAATCTGATTCGCTGAGTACTTCCTCTATGGCGCGAAGGGCGTCCCAGCGCCACCCTCGACTCCCTCGAAGCTGTCGGTCAGCTAGGAGCCGGGTAGCCGGACAAGATGCCGGCGAATCGGGTCTCCACCAGAGGCCGTTCGGTCGGGTGGGTGATGATCCAGAACTCGCCGGCGCGAACCGCTTCGACCACTCGGCGTGCGACCTGCGACGGATGCTGGCCGTCGGGCCCGGTGAACGAATCGCGGATCGCGACGCGGACCGATTCGGCCATCTCCGTCCGGGTCTCGGTCCCTAACGCCGACGGCCGGTTCCGCTCTGACTCCATGACCCGGCTCTCGGTGGCGCTTGGACAGAGCACACTCACCCCGATCGGAATGCCGGCCAACACCAACTCCTGGCTCAGGGTCTCCGAGATCGACACAACGGCAACCTTGGTCGCGGAATACGGGCCTATGAACGGCACACCGCTCAGCAGGCCGGCGACCGATGCCGTGTTGACGATGTGCCCGGGCCGACCCTGCCGGCTCATGATCGGAAGGAAGCTGTGAATGCCGTGGATGACCCCCCACAGGTTGACGCTCAGCACCCAGCTCCAGTCCTCGAGGGTCTGGTCCTGAATGAGGTTGAAGGTCGAAACCCCGGCGTTGTTGCACAGCAAATCGACGCCACCAAATTGCTCGGCTGCCGTGCCCGCGAGGGCATCGACCGAGCGGGGGTCGGAGACGTCGGCTTGAACAGCCAACGCGGAACCGTCCGCCTTGCGGATGGCATCCGCCACCGTTTCGGCACCATCGGCGTCAATGTCCGCAACAACCACCGATGAACCCTCGGTTGCCAGCAGCTCGGCCAGAGCTCGGCCGATCCCGCTGGCGGCTCCGGTAACGACAGCGACGCGGCCTGGTCCGATAACTCCCCCACCGGACGGCTGATTCACTTCGGGCTCCTCTCGTTGGATCGAATCACTCGTTTATCCTCCGTCCAGCACGATCAGCTCGCCGGTCAGGTAGGACGACGCCGGACTGGCGAGGAACAGCGCGGTGCCCACGATCTCGTCCGCCTCCGCGACCCGCCGGAGAGCGACCCGAGACGCCATGTTCTCTTGCATCTCCGCCGTCGGCATTGACACGTGGAAGCTGTCGGTGTGGAAGGTCCCGCAGACGATCGCGTTGACCCGAATTCCGCGTGGGCCGAGCTCCTGCGCTGCAGCTTTGGTGAGCGCGTTGAGCCCCGCCTTTGCTGCGGCGTAAACGGCAGTGAAGGTGCTCGGGTACAAGGCCGCCTTGGAGCTGATGTTCACTATTGAACCGCCGGCTTCCATCCGGTCCGCAGCCAGTGCGGTCAAGCGCAACGGACCCTTGAGGTTCACGGCGATCGTCTTGTCGAAAAGCTCGGAGGTGATCTCTGAAAACGAAGGCGGAACCGGCGCGATGCCGGCATTGTTGACCAACACGTCGATGCGCCCGAACTCTTCGACCGTCGCTTCTATCAGCGCTTCGCACTGCTCCCAGTCGCCGACGTGACAGGGTACGGAGATTGCCTGAGCTCCCAGATCTTTTATCGCGGCCGCCACCTCGTCACACTGGTCCTGCTTGCGGCTGGACACGACAACGCTCGCACCCGCCTCACCGAAACCCAAGGCCATCGCCCGGCCCAGCCCCCTGCTGGCGCCGGTAACGACCACCACCTTGCCATCTGCTCTGAGGTCGGGAACGGTCATCGGGTCCGCTTTCGGTCTGTCCGGTCTGTCTGGTCTCTCCGGATGCCGTCGATCAGATACCGAAGGTGGATGTCGAAGAGCGCGTCGACCTCCCGTCGGTCCACGCCACCGGGGTCTCCCCCTGCCCTTGCAGTTTGCTTGCGGCGCCGGGGACGTTCTCGCGGGGATGCGCCGGACTCGACGGTCGCGAACCCGACCGTCGCCCACATGACGAGACGGCAGGCCTGCACGGCACCGTCGTCGGTCATGCCGTCTCGCTTTAGCGCTTCGACGAGCGGACGCGACGCTTCGAGGTACGCGGCTCGGTCCGGTGGGACCATGAGGCGGCTGTCACGGGCGAGGCGCAGCCGGTTGCGCATCGCCCGCGCCCAGCGGACCGTGTAGGCCGGCCAGTCCTCGCCTTCCCGCAACGTCGGCGCCGGATTTCCCAGCAACCGGTCGGCGATCGCCTCGACCAAGGCCTCCTTGTTCCCCACCCGGCTGTACAGGGGGACCGGGGAGACACCAAGCCGGCTGGAAACGCTGCGCATGCTCACCGCCTCGAGCCCGGATTCACGGAAGATCTCGACTGCAGCGGTGACGATCTCCTCAGCGTCGAGCCCCAGGTCGGTCGACTTGGGTTTCACGGGATCATCACCAGCTTTCCGATGACGGCTCGGTCCGCTAGTCGCTGGACGGCGGCGGGAAGTTGATCGAACGCCACCTCTTCGGTGACCGCGTTGCGCAAACCGCCGCTTACGACGAGGTCGGAGAGAGATCGATGAATCGAGTCGAGTTCCGGGCGTGAGTAGCCGCCGGCGAACACCCCGACCAGCGAGGTATTTGTCACGACCAAGTTGTGAGTCTCGATGCGAGGCCACGAGCCGCTGGCGAAGCCAACAGCAAGCAGCCGGCCATGACGCCCCAAAGCACTCCACGCCTCCTCTGCCGCGGTCCCGCCGACCGGGTCATAGAGCAGGTCGACGCCTTGACCACCGGTGATCTCCCTCAGCCGGGCGGCGAGGTCGGGACCCAGTAAGGCCACGTGCTCCGCCCCCAATCGACTAGCGAACTCGGCACGAGCATCGTCGCTCACGACCGCGATCACCCTTGCGCCTAAAGCTCGGCCCAGCTGCACGGCCGCGATACCGCTGCCACCCGCGGCCCCGAGCACTGCGAGCCACTCACCCGCTTCCACCCGACCGCGATCCACGAGCCCGGCCCAAGCGGTCAAGTGCGGGATCCAGAATCCGGCTGCCTGCGCATCGGTCAACCCGTTCGGCACCGGGAACGCAGAGTCGGCTACCAACAGGCACTCCTCGGCGAAGGACCCGTGGCCATCGATGAAGCTGGTAACTCCCATAACTGAGGTGCCACGTTGCCACTCGACGTCGGCGCCGGCGGCGGTGACGACGCCGGTCGCCTCTTGCCCGGGCGTGAAGTCGGTTGCGGGAGTCAGTGGATAGGTGTGACGGCACATGAGAACGTCTGGCAGACCTATCCCTGCGGCGGTGACCCGGATCCGGATCTGCCCGGGGCCGGGCTCAGGTTCGGGAAGCTCGACCATGCGGAGAACGTCCGCCGGCTCGCCCGCGCCGGACACCTGCCACGCGCGCATCACGCCATCGCTTCGATGATGTCGCCCGCGCTGGAAAGAAGCAGATCCACCTGAGATCCGAAGAACTCGTGGATCGGCTTGTCGGACAGCCCTCGCAGGTATTTCGCGTAGCTGCCCTCGAGGACGATTGCCAGCTTCCATCGCGCGAAGACGTCGTACCACGGCATAGCTCCGGTATCCCTGCCGGTTGCACTGGCGTAGCGCTCGATCAACTTTCGCCGGTCTGGCAGGCCGTCGGGCTTAAAGGAAGGCTCCTTTGCTCGGCCCAGCGGCATGGTCCCTTCGGGTCCGGGGTGAAATATCAGCGTCCACGCCAGGTCGACGAGAGGATCGCCGATAGCCGCCATTTCCCAGTCGACTACAGCCAGCAGCCTTGGTGGTGGCGCGGCGTCGAACAAGAGGTTGTCGAGTTTGTAGTCCCCGTGGCAGAGGGTGAGATCATGGTGCTGCGGCCGGTGGCTCATGAGCCAATCGGCGGCGGCGTGAGCCGGCGGAAGGTGCCTGCCGACGTAGGAGTCCAACTGCTTCATCCATCGTTCGATCTGGTTCGCCAGGTAGTTCGGCTTGGGAGACAGGTCGGCGAGGCCGTGGTCTCGCCAGTCGAGCGCATGGATCGCTGCGAGGGCGTCGATCATCTCCTCGAGGGCCCGCCCGTGAGTCTCGGGGACGTCAGCCCATGCCGGAGGGATGCTCGAGCGCACCGGCAGTCCGTCGGTGCGTGCCATCACGTAGAAAGGGGCCCCGAAGACGTCGGGGTTGCCGCAGGACAGCACGGGTCTCGCAATCGGCACGCGTGAGTCTTTGATCGCGTCGAGGATTCGGAACTCACGGAGTACGTCGTGAGCAGTGGCCGAGCTCGAGTGACGCGGCGCGCGGCGAAGCACCCAGCGGTTTTCGCCTCGATCTACTGCGAAGATCTCGCACGACCCACCTCCCGCCATCGGTCGGACGTCGATCGGCACAGAATCACCGATCGCTTCGTCGAGGAATCGCGCCAGCGCGGTCGAATCCACGGGTTAGCTCGACACTCCCGCCGCCGCCCGCAGCCGTTCCCAGTTGGCCTGGGCGGCAGGTCGCCGGCTCGGTATGTGCTCGGTGGGCCAGCCCTCGACCGGTTTGTAACCCTTCAGGATCGTCCGGGCGAGCACCGACTTGTGCAGCTCGTCGGGACCGTCGCCGATAGGCCCGAACCGAGTCGAGCGGTACCAGGCCTCGACCGGAAGGTCGCTCGAGTATCCGAGAGCTCCGCAGACCTGGATCGTGCGGTCGAGAACGGAGAGCACGACCTTCGACACGTGCGCCTTGATCATTCCGAGATCGGCGCGCACCGCCGCTGCCCCGTGGCGGTCCATCTTCCACGCTGTTTGGAAGGTGAGCAGCCGGGCGGCCTGTATCTCCATGTGGGAGAGGGCGACGTAGTCCTGCACCATCTGATGTTGAGCCAGCAAAGCTCCGTGCGACTCTCTCGACACCGCACGCTCACAAAGGATGTCGAGCGCCCTTTGGGCCTGCCCCAGCCATCGCATGGCGTGGTGAATACGCCCGCCGCCGAGTCGTTGTTGGGCAAGGACAAAGCCGTCGCCCGGCCGGCCGACTAGATGATCGCCAGGTACACGACAGTCGCGAAAGACGATCTCGGCGTGGTTGCCGTACTGCCCGTATTCCACACTCGGGTGCGCCATGGTGCCGATGTCGCGAGTGACCTCCATCCCGCCGGTCCCGGCCGGAACTACGAACACAGATGCGTGGCGATGCGGGCGCCCGTCGGGGTTGGTCTCGGCGAAGACGAGGACAATGTCCGCCACCGAGGCATTGGTGATGAACCACTTGTGGCCGTTGATGACCCACTCGTCCCCGTCCTTGACGGCGGTCGTGCCGATCACCGTCGGATCAGCGCCGGCGTGGAACGGCTCGGTGAGTGCGAACGCGCTCGAGATCTCACCGCGGAAATTGGGCCAGAGCCAGCGTTCCTTCTGCTCCTCGGTGGCCCCGTGGGCCAGCAGTTCCATGTTGCCGCTGTCCGGGGCCTGAACCCCGAACAGGGTCATCGAGATCATGGACCTGCCGATGATTTCTGACATAAGAGCCAGCTTCAGTTGCCCGAACCCCGGTCCTCCCAGCTTCGGGTCAAGAAACGCGCCCCAAAGCCCCTGAGCTCGGACCTGTTCCTGCAGGTAACGCTGTACCAGTGCCCACTCGGACTGCGGGATCTGGTCGAGTATTGGCTCCAGAGGAACGACCTCCGAGTCGACGAAGGCGCGCATCCACTCGAGCTTTTCTTCGAACTCTGGTTCGGTCTCGAAGTCCCAGGCCAGCTCAGGCCCCCAATCCCGGCATGGATAACAGGTCGATCACACCGTAATCCCCGTGGCTCGACTCCGTCAACCGGAGGCTCGGCCGGGCGGGAATCGTTCGTCCCGCCCGGCTTCGAGGGTCAGCGCCTCAGGCGATCATGCGGCCCGGGACTGCGGCGAACCAGCCTCAATTCCGGTGCCGGTCAGCCAATGAAGGTTGGAGAGCCGGTTCTCAGCCCGCCAGGTCGACACTTCGTGAAGGGTGAGAGCGGCGAATGCCACGCCCACGATTCCCAGGGAAAGGCCGAAGGTCAGCCACTTCAGGGCAGAGCCGGAAGCAGCGACGCCGAAGGCGATCAGAAGCCCGCCGGTGACAGCTGTTGCTCCGTCTAGGGCTCGCTGTACACCCCCGCGCGTGGGATCGAGTTGACCGAGCGCAACGACCGCGACTATTCCGATCGCTACTCCGACGGCGACCCAACCGAGCACGTGGGGGTGGAAGGCTTGGCTGACGACGATCAGAAATCCAGCGAGTATCGCGATAGGCGCGCTCGTCAGATATTTAGTACTCATTGGTGTGATGTCTCCTTGTTCAGCGGACCCCTTGTCCGCTGACACTCATGGTGGGAGAACTCGCCTTTGCGCCGCATCAGCAGAATGACTAAGCACAACCGTTACAGGCAAGTGATTCGGAGGGGAACCGCGGACGCCTCACGAAGCAATGGCGGCTGATTCGCGGTCGTCGAGAACCGTAGAGAGTTGGGTGCGTGAAGCGACACCAAGCTTCGGGAAGATCCGATACAGGTGGCAACCTACCGTCCTTGGCGATATGTAGAGCTGTTGCCCGATCTCGCGGTTCGATAGGCCTTGGGCGGCCATTTTGGCGATCTGAAGCTCCTGCTCGGTAAGCACGAACCGAGATTCTGGCCCGGAGTGCTGCTTCTCCCGGGAGGCCCGAAGCTCTTGCCGAGCCCGTTCCACCCACACGCACGCACCGAGTGCGGTGAGCGAGTCCCGAGCTGCACGCAGGGGCATTCGAGCCAGGCTGATCTTGCGTTGCCGGCGAAGCCACATCCCGTAGTGGAGAAGAAGTCGAGCCCGGTAGGCCGGCCAGGACCTAAGGTCCCGATCAAGGGCCGCCTCGAACAGCCCCTCCGCCTCGTCGTCGTTGGCGAGCAGAGCCCGGGCGTACAACACCCCCACCTCCAAACGATTTGGTGCGCTTTGATTCGGCTCTCTGGTGTTGATGGAGAGAAGATGACCCCGCGCTTCGTCAATCCGTCCGGCGTGCACCGCTGCTTCAGCCAGCTCGCCGATCCGCCAGGCGCTGCGCTGGTAGTGATGCACAGGATCACTAGGGTCGAACGTTCGCTCAAGATGGTCGAAGGCTTCCTCGTAGCTGCCAGTCGAGAACGCAATGATCGCCCGGGTCAGTTGGGCGTCGGCGAGCACCGCGCTGGCTCCGATCGGTACTGCGATACTCTCAGCTTCAGCCAGGTACGTCTCCGCCACGCTTGTATTCCCGCGTATCGCGTGAACGATCGCCAAGACGTTCTTACCCATCGCCTCCCAAATCGGCTGCCGGAATTCCTTCCCCGCGACCACAGCTTTGTCAGCCGCTGATTCGGCCGTGTTCAGGTCGTGTACGTAGATCCCGTTCCAAGCTTGGAGCGCGAGGGCCTCAGGCAGATACCACGCATACCCTGCGAAGCGCAGCTGTTGTATCGCCTCGGCGAGATAGGCGTTCGAACGATCGAATGATCCAGAGAAGTGAAGGGCGCTGCCGAGAGAAAATGCTCCTTCGGCATCGCAAACCGCTCCTGGGGCGCGATCCGCAATCCGAAGGAGGGCCTCGTCACTCCCCTCCACTTGACACATGGCCAAGATTGAGAGGAGTACCGGCTCGTCCTCCCGTGGCGCCACACTCCGCCCGGCTTCGGAGATTCGGGCGCGCAGTTCTGTTCCCTGACCCGACCACCAGCAGAGCTCGGCAGCGGCTCGGAGGAGCCGCAGTGCCACTGCGGGATCTCCGTCCGAACCTGCCGCTATGCCAGCGACTACCAGTGGTTCCACGGACTGAGCGTCTCTGACGAAACCAACTTCGATGAGATCTCGCAGGAGCATCCTTCGAACGTCATGAAGTGGGCTGCAACCGCATCCGTCCATCCCGCTCAACAGCCGGTCGGCCCTCTTCCTCTGTCCCAGATCTAGCGCGAGCTCAGCTGCGCGAAGCAGTCGGCGCTGTTGAACTCCAGGATCAGTACTCAGCTTCGCGGCGCGTTCCAGGGAGGCGATCCGGAATTTAGCGCGGCCCATTGCTCGGGAGCTCATCGCCGCGGCCTCGAGTTCGTGTCCCATCGTTTCGTCGGGGGTGGATACGGAGGCGGCCCGATGCCATGCCCGCCGATGAGGATGATCGGCGAGGGTCGTCGCCAGAGCAGCGTGGACCCGGCGTCGCAAGGTGTCCGCGGACGCCGAGTAGATTGCAGGTGGCGTCAAGGGGTGCAGGAACTGGATGCCAAGTTCGCTCCGTTCGACCAAGCTCGCGTCGACCGCGGGGGCCAGATCGTCGATAGAAGCCTCACAGCCTTTCCCCATAACCTCGGTAGCAGCGAGGATCTCGTTGAGGGTGGCGTCCTCGTCGAGTGCCCGCACCAGGAGCATCAGCCGGGTGGCCGGAGGAAGGTCAAGGAATCGTTCCGCGAAAGCGGTCTGTAGGCGTTTCGTAGTTACGAGTTCATTGGGACGATCGAAGACGGACGTCGCCGACTCTGCCGTAGCCGGAAGCTCCACGAGGACCAACGGATTTCCAGCGGCCAGGGCCAAGATCTGTTCCTGGAGCGTGGGACTTAGCGAGGGAGCTGTCCTCGCGAGGAGGGCGGAGGACGCCTTCTCGTCTAACGCAGCGACATAGAGCTCGGGGATGTTGAAATTCAGAAGATCTGTCTCGTAGCCTTCTCGTACCGCCATCAACAGCGCTACCGGGTCCGATCCGAGTCTCCGAGCGACAAAGCCGAGCACTTCTGCCGATTCTGCGTCGAGCCAGTGAGCGTCATCGACTGCTACTAGGACCGGCGTGTGCCTGGAAACCTCCGCAAACAGCTCTAGCGTCGCGAGCGCAATCGAGCGAGCGTCCCGCATCGGGGCATTGTCCATTCCGAAGCTTCCGAGAAGGACCTCCCGATGCGCTCGTGATAGATCATCTACCCACCCAAGAAGAAGCCTCAGTAACTGGTGTAGGCCGGCCAACGGCATGTTCATTTCGGCGCGGACAGCGCCCACCGTCCACGCGCGCATTCCCCGACTCTCCGCATTGTGGCTGGCCTCTGCCAGGAGGGCGGATTTGCCAGCGCCGGCCCGTCCGCGCAGAATCCGCGCAGCGCCACCACTCGGGAGCTGGCTCAGGAGGTCCCCAAGGGCTCTCGATTCGCACTGCCTTCCGATCAGGTTTCCTTGCGACCCTGAAATGTCATCCTCCAGCCCCACCGCCATCGCCGACCTCCTCGATCCGAGCTGAGCTCCATCGTCACGGGTATCGACCACGTTCGCATCCGCCAGCTGCATAGTCGTGGGTGGCGCGTAGTTTCACGCGCAACCGCGACAAACTGGCCGTCGTGCTGTTTCATAGAACCTCTGCCTCGGATCCCGCCTTCCCGCGAGCTTTCGTAAGGTGTTGATCCCGGCTTCACCGGGCAACCTTCATCCTTTGCGAAGGTCAGGAACGGGCGTTCCCAATATTTCCTCATGCGCCGCACCCCAGGCGGACCTGATCGCCCCTTTGGCCGACCTCGACGTGCGGGCGAGCACCCTCACACCCGCACCACATCCGTTTGGTAGCTCGCTCACACCTACGAGGACCTCCGGCACGCCCGACATCGTCGCCCTCAGCGTTTCCACCATGCAGTCGGGGCGGACCCGATCCGTGATCACATAAAGGCTCGCCACAACGTCATGGGCTCCGAAGACCGCCGGCGAATGCGGGTTCGTCTCGCCGGGCAGGAGGCGGAGCAGGTCGCTGAACAGCAAGTTTCCATCTTGATCCAGTACTTCTGTCTCCGACCAGAACACATCGTATTGATGGCTCTCGCCAAACGCGACACGGCCCGGCAGGACAGTCTCCCCGATAATGAGAGTCGAGTGAGGGTGCGCCACGACACGCATCTTTTGAACAAGTCGCGACGCCCTGAAAGGGATGACCGGGTCGGGCAAGTACTCGAAAACAGCGTCCGCATCGGCCCGTAGATTGATCAACTGGCTGGCATAGTTGCTGTGACATGGGAATGCCGTGGTCGCAGACTGGGTCGCGAAGTGGGCCGCTGATCCCTCCATCAACGAGATGTCGATTCGACAACGGTCGCCTTGGACAAGTCCGTCACCCGACTGCTGCAGGAAGATGAAGGCCATGTCTGGGCGGCCTTGATCGAGGTATATCGGTCGGAATATGTGCAACGGCGACCGCTGATAGTGTCGCTCGATTCGGGTGACCCCGCCGGTGCTCGCCAAGGTCAGGTCAAGGACTCCGACCTTTCCCGCTGCACCCACGGCGAGTCCTCCGGACGTCGAGCCCTCGAGGGATGTGACCTCCCCTGGCACGCGCTTTGGAGTGCACCACGCCAGGTCCCTCTCGGGTCGGGCGGTACCAATCATTGACGCATCGCTTCTGGTGGAACAACCGGGTCCGCGATGACCCGGCAGATCAGTTGAACTACGGCTCTCAACCCCCTCCCGGAGTAGCAGTTGGTGAAGATGAATGGTCGGTCGCCGCGTACTTTTCGAGCGTCTCGGGCCATGACATCCAGGTTGGATCTGACGTGCGACGCAAGATCGATCTTGTTGATCACCAGCAGGTCGGAGTTGGTGACACCTGGCCCGCGCTTCCGGGGAATCTTGTCTCCTTGTGCAACGTCGATCACAAAGATGAAGTAGTCCGCTAAAGCCCGGCTGAAGGTCAACGTAAGGTTGTCGCCGCCCGACTCGACCAGAACGACGTCCGCGTCCGGAAACCGAGCTCCGAGTTCCTGTATCGCTTCAAGATTCATCGACGGATCATCCCGAACGGCAGCATGCGGGCACGATCCGGTTTCGACTCCAACCACCCTGTCCGGGGCAAGTACTCCGGCGAGAGTAGATCTGACGTGCTCTGCGTCTTCTCGCGTGAAGATATCGTTTGTCACAACGAGCGGCGTGTGACCGGCGGAGATGAGCATCGGCACGAGTGCTTCAATAAGGGCTGTCTTTCCTGAACCAACGGGGCCCCCAATACCGATTCGGGCGATCCCACAGCGACGACCGGGGGTGAGTCCCAGGTCCGGGTCAGTGTCCCAGTCGAGCGCGTGGACGTGAGTGTGATCGAAAGCATGCATTTCTGGTGGATCCTTAGCTGGAGAAGAGGCGAACCGCTGACTGCTCGTGGTGCGTAGACATCACGTCAACTAGCGGTGTGCAGGTGGAAATGTCGTCGATCTCGGCGGACATCGCCTTGACCGAGGCATCTGATATGACCGGGCCCGCCAGATGGAGGATCCGCTGCCCCGCTCCGTGGTCAGTCAGCCCGAGTCGGACGGCTGCGGCCACCCAGTTCGAACAGAACGAATACATCTCGGCGACGACCGCCTCCGCGCACGGCGCACCCAGTTTGGCGCTGAGCACGCCCATTACAACGGCGTGGTTGCCGGGCGACCCGCCGCTGCTAACGAGCCGAGACACGTCGGAGATGTCCGCCTCCTTGAAGGCCGATGCCGCGATACTGAGGAGAGCACGTCCGATGCGGACCGAGGCCTCACGTGACTCACGCGCGAGTTTGACCGCAGAGAGGCGAAGGTCCGCGGTCCGGATCTTTTCGAGATCGAAACCACCGGCTCCGTCGACGGCCCGGTGGGCACACACAAGCGCGGCGCCGTCCGATGTAGCCATGCCAAGCCGCAGCGAATCGGTCAGGAGCCACCATAGAAGTGACGCCGGGCTATCGGAAGCAAGAACCCCCGCCTGTGCGTAAGCCTCGAGCCCGAACGACTGCGTGTACCGGCCGGTAGGGAAGGCTGAGTCGGCGAGCTGCAGGAGAGAGACGAGGCTGGCGAGGGAGCGACCGGAGACGCCGGGAGGGACGACCGTCGTGACGCTCCTACCCGCCAGCATCAGACGAGGTAATAGAGCTGTGATAGAGACACGGTTTCCGCTGGGCCGACGGTCGCCGACCGGCCGTCGACCGTAACCTGATAGGTCTCGGGATCGACGCTAATTTCTGGGGTGGCACTGTTGCGGACCATTTGGGCCTTGCCAATCGTTCGGCAGTTCTTCACCGGCTCGATCCACCGGTCCAGCTCAAGACGATCCTTTAGCCCTCGATCGACCGCCGCCTGGGAGGCGAACGTCAAACACGTGCGCCCGACGGCCTTGCCGAGTCCGCCGAACATCTGGAGCAACTGAACGGGCTCGGGCGTCGGAATCGATGCGTTGGCGTCTCCGATCGTCGCCCAGTTCACCAGGCCGCCCTTGATTACCAGCTTGGGCTTGACTCCGAATGTGTTCGTCGGCCACAGCACGATGTCAGCGACCTTTCCGGTCTCGAGCGATCCCACCAGGTGGCCGATCCCGTGGGTGACTGCCGGGTTGATCGTCAGCTTGGCGAGATAGCGCAGTATCCGCTGATTGTCGTTGTCGGACGGATCGCCATCCAGGCTGCCGACCATCGTCTTCATCTTGTCGGCGGTCCGCCAGCACGTCGCAACGGTGTCGCCGATTCGACCCATCGCCTGTGAGTCGGACGAGTACATGCTGAGCACGCCCATGTCGTGCAGCACGTCCTCTGCTGCTTCGGTTTCAGCGCGGATCCGGGACTGTGCAAACGCGATGTCTTCCGGGTTGCCGGGGTTCAGGTGGTGGGTGATGACCGTCATCCAAAAGAGATTGTCCGTGGTATCGGTTGTGTATGGACGGGTCGGGTTGGTGGAGGACGGGAGAACGTTTGGTAGCGAAGCTATCGCCATCATGTCGGGGGCGTGGCCGCCGCCTGCACCCTCGGTGTGGTAGCTATGGATCGCCCGGCCGTTGATCGCCTGGATGGTGTCGACCAGATAACCCCCCTCGTTGAGGGTGTCGGCATGTAGGGCTATCTGCGCGTCGAACTCGTCGCCAACCGAAAGGGCGCAGTCGAGAGCCGCGGCGGTTGCGCCCCAGTCCTCATGGACCTTCAGTCCGCACGCCCCTGCTTCGAGCTGTTCGATCAATGATTGCGGCCTGCTGCTGTTGCCTTTCCCGAGAAGGCCGATGTTCACCGGGAGAGTAGCGGTCGCTTCGAGCATCCTCTCGATGTTCCACGGGCCGGGAGTGCACGTGGTTCCCTTGGAGCCGTCTGCGGGACCCGTTCCGCCGCCTATCAGCGTGGTCACGCCGTTCGAGAGCGCATGGGGTATCTGAGTGGGAGTGAGGAAATGCACGTGCGTGTCGACCGCCCCGGGTGTCGCCACCAGACCCTCTCCAGCTATCACCTCGGTGCCCGCACCGATTATCAAGCGTGGGTCGACGCCGTCTTGCAGGTGCGGGTTCCCTGACTGACCGATTCCAGCGATACGCCCGTCCGTGACGCCGATGTCTGCCTTCAAGATTCCCAAGATCGGGTCCATGACGATCACCGAGGTGATGACAAGGTCAAGGGCACCGTCAGCGTTCCGAAGTCCGGGGACCTGAGCCATCCCGTCACGCACGGACTTCCCTCCCCCGTAAATCGCTTCTTCCCCGGGGAGAATGAGACTCCGCTCGACTTTTGCGATCAGGGACGTGTCCGCCAGGCGGAAACGGTCGCCGACGGTGGGTCCGTAGAGGGCGGCGTATTGCTGCCTGGATACGACGCTCATATCGCGACTTCCTCCGACTGGTGACGCGCTCCGCGATAGCCGAGCAAGGCCGCCTGATCCTTTGCCCGCTGCGCGGTCCAGCTTGCAGAGACAGCCCCCTCGAGAAGGCCGTTGAATCCGATTATCGTCCCGGTTCCACCGAACGCGACCAAGTTGACGTCACGTTCATCCCCGGGCTCGAACCTTATGGACTGGCCTGACGGGACATCGAGGCGCATACCCAGCGCTGCGGGTCGATCAAAATCCAGGGCTCGGTTGGCTTCGAAGAAGTGAAAATGTGAGCCGACCTGGATCGCCCGATCGCCTGTGTTACGGACCGGCAGCTGCAGGGCACGCCTCCCTGCATTGATCTCTATCGGCTCGTCACTAAGGAGCCACTCGCCCGGGATCATGATCGTTCTCCTCGCCTCTTGTCGTTGACCGTGTTCTAGGCCGCTCACGGAATCGGATCTGAAACCGTCACGAGCTGTGTTCCTGTCCGGAAGGTCGCCTCTACCTGAACCAGGTTGAGCATCTCCGCGACTCCTTCCATCACCTCGCCCCGCGTCAGCACCTGTTTGCCGAGCTCGATCGTTTCAGCCACCGATCTCCCATCGCGGGCTGCTTCTAGGAGCGCGTCGGTGATTAGCGCGATCGACTCCGGAAAGTTGAGCTTCAGGCCTCGTCCTTTCCGCCTTCGGGCCAACTCAGCCACTTGGTATATGAGAAGCTTCTCGACCTCTCGCGGGCTGAGCATCAACGACGAGGCGAACGCTTCGATGCGAGCGCTGTTGTGGCGGGGGTTCATTCTGGTTCTCCAGATCGGGCGTTTTCGGTCGGCTCACCGCGGTGACCGCCCGGCTGGCCCTGTGAGAGCAATTGACAGGGCCAGCCGAGCTCGATCGACTAAGTGGGCGGTCGCGGTTTACCAGCCGGCGAGGCCCTGAGGGCTGTTGTAGGGGATCGTGGCGCTGGTGACCTCCTCGAGCGACCCGTCGGGATGCACGGCATAACCGACGAGCTTCGAAGCGTTCCCGTAGATCTGGTACAGGTAGGCGCCGTGCGGGCACAACCAGTTGTCGCTCGGTCCGCTCGTTATCGTCCCGTCGAGGCCCCGAAATGTGCCGTCTCCCGGGACCACCGGGCAGGCTGGGTCCTTGGCCTTCGTAAGCACGTTGCCCTCGAGGCGGAAGCTCGTAAGGTATCCGTAACCGAAGTTGGTGGCGAACACCCAACGATCATCCGGCGAAATGGACAGCCAACAGAGCTCTGCAGGTTTTCCGAGGGTGGTATCCAACGGGGCGATCGGGCCGGTTGATACCTGGCCATCCTCGTCGATCTTAGCTAGAGCCACGCCGTCGCCCACCGCGTAACCGATCAAGAAATGGTCAGGTCGGTTGTTCAGGAAGAGCGGGTACCAGGGGGATCCACCGCCCCCATCCTGGAACGACGGCTCACTCAGGGTGCCGTGCGCCTCGACCTTGAATACCACCAGGCCGTCTGGGTCGGGAGCGTTCGACGCGACGAGTCGCGGGTTCCCCTCCTCGTCCTTCACCCACAGGATGGGTGAGCCGTCCGGATTGGCTTCCGCAGGTTGATCAAACGTGGTGCCGATGATGACAAACCTTTCGTCGGGTGAGATCGCTAGTGTCGTTGCGACGCGGTAGGGCTTGTCGGGGGTATTAGCGGTGTAGCACTCGGGTCGAGCGGTCAGCTGTCCCTCGCTGTCGACGGACATCAAGGTCACATGGTTCGGTCCGAACGAGTGAAGGACGTAGAGAGTTCCGTGCGAAGGCAAGAAGGCGAGCGCCTTGGCCGTGCCACTCCGGAGGTTCGTGCGGACACCATATGTCTGATCGACGATATTGCCTGTTCGCTTCACGTCGATGAGCGACAGCTTTCCGTCTTCGCCTAAAGAGAAGCTCGAGACGGAGTTCTCCCCGGCGTTGGTTGTGAAGAGGAACCGCCGATCAGGAGAGACGATGACACTTTTTGCTCCTTCGAAAGCGTTCGGAGCGCTCTCCTGCCCGCTGATCGGTTTGAACGTTCCCGACCCGGAACCGCCAGTTGCGACTCGCTCCACCTCGGTGAGCGCCCCATTGGGAGCACGCACAAAGTGAACTATCGAGTTATGAACTTCGTTCGTCTGCATGTACAGGTGCCCGGCTGACATCATTTGACCCTGCCGAGACATCATCTGATCCTGGGGGGACATCACCCCGCCGGACTGCGTTTCGTCGTGACCGGGTCGCGCCATCATTGCTTGGGGAATCGTTGGTTCCTCTGTCGCCATTCGCTTTCTCCTTGAACGTCGGGCTAATGCCCAGCTATATCGACGCCCGACCTCCAGATGCGTGTCCGAGGGAAGGCGCCCTTCCCTTCGAGGATGCTCATCGGAGGGCCCCCGAGCATCAGTCGAACGACTTCATGTGTGGCAAGACGGACCGGCGGCTAAGTCGCGTCACGCAACGCCCGGCCGTTGCACCATCGCTATGGGTTCAACGAGTTGCTCCATTCCCAAGGTATGAAACAGCCATCGCACCCGCGGCTTGGCGTTAGTGACCCGTGCTCTCCCACCCGAAGCTCGCACGCGTCGAACAGAACCGATCAACGCGCTCACGCCTACCGCGTCGATCGTGCGGACCCGCCTTAGGTCGATCACCAGATCAAGGCCAGGTTCGAGAATGTCGTAGACGACGTGCCGCAGGTGAAACGACGAGATCAGGTCCAGGTCCCCCGATAGCCGGAGGACTGTCGTCTTGTCCTGACAGTTTTCGATTTGGATCATTGCGTCGTGACTCCTTGCTCGGCGCCGAACCCCCTTCGCGGGCCATTGTGCGGAAGCAGCTCGAAGGTCGCATCGGTACACCGACTGACTTCGCTCGACGTCGTTCGGGCGCCTCGGGCCGGCAGGGCGAGTTCCACCGAGTGGCGATACCGCCATATGACTGATGTGGGCGAACGTGCTCCTGGGGGAGTCTGAAGCTCCGGACGGCCTCCGGGGAGCATTCGTTCCCGCCTCAGATGTCGTCCCTTGCCTCGAAAGGAGATCAACGACATGGCCCGAGATTCTGAGAAAAAGATGGAAAATCCTGAAACGATGAGCAATCCGGAGCAGACTTGGGACCACGAGGAGCAAGGCGGTAACGACGCGATGAGCGGCCACGACAAAATGGGCGCCCCTGACTCGATGGGCAGTCACGACGCGATGGGTGCGCCTGACTCGATGGGCGAAAAGGACGCCGAGAAGGAGTAGCCGCCCCAACTATTGGACGTTGGCTTTAAGGAGGCGATCACGGTGAGATTCACCAGGGGTTTCAGTGGACGCAGCGGTGGACAGCGAGATCCGAGGCTTCCACCGGGCCAGTACGACATTGGGCCATCGTGGCCGGTGTTGACCGCGGAGCCGACCCCGCGGCTCGATACGTCGACTTGGACGTTCAGGGTGGAAGGGCTCGTGCAGAATCCGACTACGTGGAGCTGGGACGAGATACAAGCACTGCCGGGATCGACTTATGACGGGGACATTCATTGCGTCACCGCTTGGTCCAAACTCGGAATGACCTTCCGGGGCGTATCGGTCGATACTCTCCTGGCTGCCGCCGCTCCGATGGCGACCGCTTCCCATGTGGTCGCCTTCTGCCACACCGGATATACCACCAACCTTCCAATTGAGGACGTGACCGGCGGCCAAGCGTGGGTGGCTTGGGAAGCCGACGGCCAGCCTCTCGCTCGAGAGCACGGCGGCCCCGCTCGCCTGCTTGTTCCGCACCTGTATTTCTGGAAGAGCGCGAAATGGGTCGCTGGCCTGCGCGTGCTCGACCACGACGAGCCCGGATTTTGGGAAGTCCGGGGCTACCACAACTATGGCGATCCGTGGCGCGAGCAAAGATATGACGGTGACTGACCCAACTGCGGAAGGTCGGGTTTCCGGGCCGTACCACCCCGCCAGGGTGGTGGCCATCCGCCCAGAGACTCCTACGGCGAAGACCTTTCGGCTGCGACTCCCCAAGCCGTCAGCACATCTCGCAGGTCAGCACTACATAGTCCGGTTGACTGCCCCCGACGGCTACACGGCATCTCGTTCATACTCCGTCGCTTCGCCGCCTGATGGCTCAGCCGAGATCGAACTTACCGTCGAGCGCCTTCCGGAGGGGGAAGTCTCGATGTTCCTGCACGACGAGGTGCTCCCTGGGGATGAGCTCGATCTTAGGGGCCCGATTGGCGGCTGGTTCGTGTGGCGGGGAAACACCCCTGCTCTCCTCATCGGTGGCGGTTCGGGCGTGGTGCCGTTGATGGCGATGCTGAGACTCGCACGGCGGACTGGGGTCGCCGACCTCGTTCGCCTGCTTGTCTCGGTCCGCCGTCCCGAAGACCTCTATTACGCCGACGAAATCTCTGGTCCCGAAACGACAGTCATATACACGCGTTCGGCTCCCGCGGGCAGTCCCCGTCCCCCCGGACGACTGACGTTAGACGACGTCCCTCTTCTGCCAGAGCATGGAACTGTCTACGTCTGCGGATCAGAGTCGTTCGCCGAGGCGGCAAGCGACCTGTTGCTCGCGTCTGGCATTCCCGCCGAAGAGTTGCGAATCGAAAAGTTCGGCCCCTCGGGATAAGCCCCGGCGACGAACGCAGTCAACCGACCGACGCCGGACAGCTATCGATGTTCGTACCGTATGCGCAAACGGTCATCTCAGGGCGAGGTGAAAAATGTCGATCGAAACGCTGCTCGAATGGCTTGATGAGGCCGTCGAAAACGCGGAGGTAGAGCTAGCAAGCGAGAACACCAATCTCCAGACTCTGCTGCGAGAAGATACGTCCGAATAGGCGCTCTGATCAGCAACGCACCTAGGTCGTTCGACGCAAAATCCGCCAAGCAGCCTCTGTCGATCTACGGTTGTCCCGTGCCGGTGCCCTCGGCATCCCTAAGTCGGAGACGCCCACTCAACCTGACAGACCGCGTAGATGAGTGTGCCCTTCTCGACGGTCTGTTAGAGGCGGTCCGCGAGGGACAGAGCCGAGCAATCGTGGTGCACGGCGAGCCCGGAGTGGGCAAGACAGCCATGATGGAGTACCTGGGGGGTCGAGCTTCAGAGTGCCGTATCGGGCGCTGCAGCGGGGTCCAGTCGGAGATGGAGATCCCGTTCGCTGGGTTGCACCAGCTGTGCGTCACGATGCTCGAGCACCTGGCCAGTCTCCCCGGTCCGCAACGGGACGCCTTGCGCACGACGTTCGGCATGAGTCCTCTGCCCGTGGCAGACCGATTTTTGGTCGGTCTCGCGACGTTGAGCTTGCTATCGGACGTGGCCTCTCGACAGCCGCTGCTCTGCCTGATCGACGACGAACAGTGGCTCGACGGGCCCTCGGCGCAGATTCTCGCCTTCGTGGCCCGGCGCCTGGGAGCCGAGTCCGTCGGTATGGTCTTCGGGACTCGTACGCTTGGCAGTGAGCTCGCGGGTCTGCCGAGCCTGGAGATTGGGGGCCTGAAGCAAGAAGATGCCCGCGCCCTGCTGGATTCGGTACTCACCGGCCCGCTCGAACCGCGAGTCCGAGACCAGATAGTCGCCGAGACACGCGGCAACCCGTTGGCCCTGTTGGAGCTGCCACGGAGTCTGACGGCGACGGAGCTGGCGGGGGGATTCACGCTTCCCCGCGCGGTGGATGTTTCCGAAACAATCGAACAGAGCTTCCGACAGCGAGCCGAAGCTCTCCCGCCCGATAGTCGTCTCCTCCTTCTCCTGGCTTCGGCAGACCCGGTTGGTGATCCGGTGCTGGTGTGGCGAGCCGCAGGGCTCGTGGGCATCGCGGCTACGGCGGCGAGGCCGGCGATCGACGCCGACCTCGTCGAGTTCGGGGTGCGCGTCCGGTTTCGGCATCCACTCGTTCGCTCGGCTATCTATTGGTCCGCTTCGGATCAAGGGCGTCAGGAAGCGCACCGGGTCTTGGCCGAGGCTACGGACCCGAGAATGGATCCCGACCGCCGAGCATGGCACCGGGCGCAGGCAGCCGACGGTCCCGACGAGGAAGTAGCTCGCGATTTGGAATCGTCGGCCGAGCGGGCGCAGGGACGCGGCGGACTAGCCGCAGCAGCCGCGTTCCTCGCGAAGGCCATGGACCTGACGCCAGACGCCTCGCGGCGCTCCCAGCGCGCGCTGGCTGCAGCTGACGCGGCACACCAGGCCGGCGCACCAGAGAAAGCCCTCGTCTTTCTAGAGGTGGCAGCGGCAGGTCCTACCAGCGATTTCGAACGCGCCAAACTCGACCTGTTTCGCGCCCAGATTGCGCTGACTCTGAACCGGGGCGGGGACGTAGTCTCCTTGCTGCTCAAAGCCGCCGGACAGATGCAGCAGTTCGACCGCAGATTGACCCGAGAGACGTTTCTCGATGCGTTTCTAGCGGCGCTGTTCGGGGCCCATCTGAGCACTGGAACCAGCGTTCGGGAAGTCGCGGAGGCGGTGCGCTTTGGGCCTGCAGCCCCCGACCATCCGAGCCCTGCGGACCTCCTCCTGGATGTCTTGGCGGTCAGGTTCACGGACGGGTACGCAGCCGCAATTCCGTTCCTGAAGGAAGCGCTTGAAGCCTTTGCTTCGTCGACTCTCTCCGCCGACGAGATGCGCTGGCTATGGCTCGCCCACATTCTGGCAGGCAATTTCTGGGACGAAGCAACTCTGGAGACGGCTCGTCACGTTCGAATCGCTCGAGAAGCTGGGGCCCTCGCCACGCTGCCCATCGCGCTCACATCGCGCATGGGCGCTCATGTGATCATGGGCGAGTTGGACAGAGCGAACCTATTGCTAGGCGAGCTCGAGGCTGCAAGCGAAGCCACAGGTATTCCCGTGGCTTCGTACGGGGCGGTGCTGCTCGCGGCCTGGCGCGGCGGCGCTGATGAACTCGACGGGTTAATCGATCGGACGGTTGCTGACCTCGTGCTTAGGGGCGAGGGATTTGGGCTGATCGTCACCGGGTTCGCGAAAGCGCTTCTCTGCAACAGCCTGGGACGGCACGCGGAAGCTATGGAAGCGGCTCGCGAAGCGAGCCAGTATCCACCGGTCATGGGTGTAGAACCCTGGAGTGTCCTCGTCGAGTTGGTCGAAGCGGGCTCACGCATCGGTCAGATCGAGCCTGCGTCCCAGGCATTTCGTCGTCTAAGCGAGACTACCGAGGCCGCCGGTTCAGACTGGGCTCTCGGCATAGAGTCACGCTGCCGCGCCTTGCTCAGCACGGACGATCACGCCGAGGAGGCCTACAGAGACGCGATAGACCGGCTCGGTCGGACCCGAGTGCGTGGCGAGTTCGCCCGTGCCCAGCTGCTGTACGGCGAGTGGTTGCGCGGCAGCGGAAGGATCGCCGATTGTCGCAAGACCCTGCGCTCCGCCTTCGAGCTTTTCACCTCGATGGGCATGGAAGCTTTCGCGGAGCGGGCGCGGCGTGAATTGCAAGCAACCGGCGCGTCCGTCCGCAAGCGTGCTGCTGATACCCGGAGCCAGCTGACGGCACAGGAAGCGCAGGTGGCGCAGCTGGCGAGCGAAGGTCTGTCTAACCCGGAGATTGGCGCGCGTCTGTTCATAAGTCCACCCACCGTGCAGTACCACCTGAGCAAGGTGTTCGCCAAGCTCGGGGTCAACTCACGGAACCAACTCGGACGGGTCCTCACCTGAGACGTGATCTCGCTAGGTTGCTTCCGCTGAGATGGTGGCTGCGACAAGGACAGGCATCGGCATGAGTAAAAGTCGTTCGACTGATGTTGCTTGCCAAAGACGCGACCCAGGATTGGGGCGATATGGCTTACCTTGTCACGCAGTTCTGGCCCGGTGCCTCGATGGACGAGTACTACACAACCGCCTCCATCCTTTGGCGCCCGAATGGCCTTCCCGAGGGTGAGGCGTATCACGCGGCGGGACCCACTGACGGGGGCGTGCTGATTGCCGGGGTGTGGGAATCAAGCGACCAGCTCGAAAGCTTTCTTACCGAGAAGTTGTCGCTACACACCTCGATCGACGGCGGTCTGAGAGGTGAGCCGGAGCAGCGCATCGCCGAGATCGGCAACCTCGTAATGGCCAACCCCACCCTTTGATCTGCTGACCAAGGCTGAAAGACATCCTGGACTGAGAAGTAGCGCCGTCCCGGAGATACGATCCCACACGGGTGAGGTGTAACCACTCCAGGAAGGGTTGCCGTCATGAAGGTCAGAAGTTCGCTGAAGTCCCTCAAGCAAAAGGCCGGCTCGGTGGTCGTGCGGCGGAAAGGTCGAACGTTCGTTTCAAACAAGAAGACCCCCCGGTGGAAGACCCGCCAGGGGTGACAGTCAACCTGGGTAGAAGCACCTAACCGATCGTCCGGATTAGGGCTTCCGATGGGGGTGCGACCCGGACAACTCGCGAACCGCGACGCGGAACGTAGGGTTCTCGTGGATCTTCTCGAGGCTGTTCGGGGAGGAGAGAGTCGGTCGCTGGTCGTTCATGGCGATTCGGGTGTCGGCAAGACGGCCTTATTGGAATACCTGGTCGGCGAGGCGCGGGACTGCCAGGTGGTCCGCTCGGCGGGCGTCCAGTCCGAGATGGAGTTGGCCTTTGCGGGGTTGCACCAGCTGTGCGCGCCCGTTCTCGACCACCTGGAGCTAGTTCCGGAACCGCAGCGTGACGCCCTGAAAACGACGTTTGGGATCACTCAAGGCGCTGTGCCCGATCGGTTCTTGCTGGGGTTAGCGGTGTTGAGTCTGCTGTCCGAGGCAGCAGACAAGAGGCCGCTCGTTTGCCTGATCGACGATGCCCAATGGCTTGATGGTGCCTCGTCTCAGGTACTGGGATTCGTGGCCCGCCGCCTGGGTGCCGAGTCGCTGGGGTTGGTCTTCGCGGCTCGCATTCCCAATCAGGAGCTGGCGGGTTTGCCCGGGCTTTTGGTCCAAGGTCTGGCGGAGGACGCGGCCCGAAAACTGCTCGATTCGGTTTTAAGCGCGCCGTTGGACGCCCAGGTGCGGGACCGCATCATCATCGAGACCGGTGGCAATCCGCTGGCGCTGTTGGAGCTCCCGAGGGGTTTGACCGCCGGCGAACTAGCCGGGGGGTTCGGGCTACCGGGCGCAGTCGCGCTCTCGCAAAGCATAGAGGAGAGCTTTCGCCGGCGAGTCGAGGCTCTTCCGCTCGATACCCAACGCCTGCTCCTAGTTGCCGCCGCCGAGCCGGTCGGTGACCTCGGGCTGCTGTGGCGAGCCGCCGAGCGGCTCGGGATCGATGCCGCCGCAGCGAAGCCAACACACCAGGCGGACCTTGTGGAGTTCTCCAATGGGGTTCGATTCCACCATCCGCTCGTCCGTTCGGCCGTGTACCGCTCGGCGTCCGCCGAGGAGCGGCAAAACGTCCATCGGGCGCTGGCTGACGCTACTGACGAGGCGCTCGACCCTGATCGCCGAGCCTGGCATCGGGCCCAGTCGTCGGCAGTTCCTGACGAGAACGTAGCCGCCGAGCTCGAGAGCTCTGCAGGCAGGGCAAGGGCTCGCGGAGGCATGGCGGCGGCGGCGGCCTTCTTGGAGCGAGCCACCAGGCTGACACCGGATCCAACTCAGCGAGCGATCCGGGCGATCACTGCTGCCGAGGCCAAAGTCGGTGCGGGTGCCCTGCGCGACGCGATGGACCTCCTCGCGATCGCTTTAGCTGGACCACTCAACGAACTCCAACGCGCGCGGGTGGACCTGATGCAGGCACGGCTCGCCTTCGTGATGAGTCGCGGAAATGACGCTCCGTTGCTGCTGGTCAAGGCCGCAAAGCGGCTCGAGACAACCGATCCCAATCTTGCCCGGGCTACCTACCGGGACGCCATGATCGCCGCCCTCTTTGCCGGCCGATTGGCCAGTCCTGGCGCCGACGTGCCGGCAGTAGCCGAAGCTGCAGGTCAGGCAGGCGGAGGAACCGATCTGGGGAATGAAGCCGATCTGCTAATAGCCGGGCTCGCCGCGAGCTTCAACCACGGATATATCTCGGGCTTGGAGATCCTGCGGCGCGCCGTAGTTTCGTTCGGGGATGGCATGTCGCCAGATGAGGAACTCCGGTGGCTCCCGCTGGCTTACGTCGCAACGATGCACATCCGTAGCGAGGAGCGTTGGTTGGCACTCTCCGAGCGCTGGGCTCGGCTTTCGCGTGAGCTTGGGGCGCTCAGCGAGCTGCCGCTCGCGCTCAGCGCGCGAGCACAGGTGCTCGTGATGGCCGGTGACTTGGCAGCCGCGACAGCACTGGTCGACGAGATTCAAGTGGCCGTGGAAGCCACGGAAATCCAGTTCCCGCCGTACGGAGCGTTGTGCGTCGCATCGTTTAGTGGCCACGAAGCAGAGGCATCGCGGCTGATCGAAGCCACGCTCAACCATGCCTCGCTGCGAGGTCAGGGACTTGCCATATCCGCAGCTGAGTGGGCGAGGGCGGTTCTGAACAACGGCTTCAGCCGATACGAAGACGCGCTGCGCGCAGCCTTGCGGGCGACCGAGGATCGATGGGGTGTGGGCTTCGCGAATTGGGCCCTGGTCGAGCTGATCGAAGCGGCGGCGCGGACCGGAAACCGTGACACCGCCGCCGAGACTTATGAGAGGCTCACGGAAGTCACCGATCAACGATCCGACTGGGCAGCCGGAGTTCACGCCCGTGCGCACGCGCTGTTGATCGACGGAAATGAGGCCGAGCGTCTATATCTCGAGTCCATCGAGCGCCTCGGGCGAACCCCCCTCCGAACAGAGCTCGCCCGTGCTCATCTCGTATATGGCGAGTGGTTGCGCAGACAGCGGCGACGGACCGACGCCCGGTCGGAGCTTCGAGTCGCGCACGACATGCTTGTGGAGATAGGCATGGAGGCCTTCGCTGAAAGGGCAAGACGTGAGCTGCTCGCTACCGGTGAAACCGCCCGCAAGCGCGACGTTGGCTCAACGACCGTGCTCACGCCTCAGGAAGCGCAGGTCGCCCGGATGGCAGGTGAGGGCCTGTCCAACCCGGAGATAGGCGCTCGGCTGTTCATAAGCGCACGCACTGTCCAGTATCACCTCAGCAAGGTATTCGCCAAACTAGACATCACCTCCCGGGGTCAGCTTCACCGGGTCCTGCACTAACCTCCGGCGCTCGCGAGAGCGGCAGTTGCCTCGTCGAGGGACTCGCTTACGGTGACGATCCTGTCCAGGCCAGCACTGCAAAGCACGCGAGTTACTACGGGTGAACTGCACGCGACGGCAGCTTGACCACCCGACTCTCGGACTCGTCGGATAACGCCCACCAACGCGCCGAGTCCTGACGAATCAATGAAGACGAGTCTCGACAGGTCAATGACCAAATCCTCGGACGAGATCGTCTCTGCGACGGCCTGACGGAACGAGCCCACAGTGGAGGCGTCCAGCGTTCCAGCGACAGATACCACGGCTATGCCATTCGATGATGCTTCCTGCTGCACCCTCAGCAAAACAGCGCTCCGCTCTCGATCATCACGCTCGCCGACAATCCGTTCTGGGCGCCTGGTCTGCTGCTGTGGCTAGTGACTGCCTGACGAA
Organism: Acidimicrobiales bacterium; assembly: GCA_036378675.1. Classification (NCBI taxonomy): domain Bacteria; kingdom Bacillati; phylum Actinomycetota; class Acidimicrobiia; order Acidimicrobiales; species Acidimicrobiales bacterium. Next base: position 71,855 of record DASUWA010000023.1, on the reverse strand, counting down.
GAGAACCGGTCCGTCCTTATCTGCCCAACCGGGATGCCGGTCCGCGTAACAAGCTCGGTTGCTCGATCAGTGAATGACGACGAGCCGCAGATGAACGCGAGCGCACCCGTCGGCATGATCGGTACGTCGTGTTTCTTTAGACGACCCGGCGGTCGACCCGCTGTGTCTGGAGCGCGATTCGTGTAGACGATCGACGTTTCAGGGCCCGGCAGTTCACCCGAGAAGTAGAGCCCTTCTGGACTCCCTACGCACACGACGAGACGGATGAGGTCGGAAGCTCCGGTTCGCCGTGCAAGCCTGAGCATCGCGATCATGGGGAAAAGAGCGGACCGCCCTCCGCTCAGGAGCAGCGCTGGAGTGTCTCCAGGCCACACAAACCACCCGCCAATCGGACCCCGCACCTCGAGCTGGTCCCCCGCCTGCACGTCCTTGTTGAGGAACATCGATACTTCATTCGCGGCAATCCGTTCGACGGCGATCTCAATATCAGTAGACCGATCCGGTGGCGATACCACCGGAAAAGAGCGTGTCGCTGTATACCCGTCGGGGGCGGTCAGACGAACAACGTAGTGTTGACCGGCGAGATGGTTCGACGGCTCCGGCAGCCGAAGTCGGAGCACCTTCGCTCGCGACGCTTCGGGATCAGTGCTCAAGACCGTGGCCATTTCCCATTGCCCTATGTCCCGGGCAGTAGATGACATAAAGGCCCTCTTAGTAGGAGTCAACGATGTCAGGTCAACCGAAACCGCGCGTATCGACGAATGGTCTATGACTGACTGGTTCGCGCTACCCCATCCTACGACGGAGAATCGCGAAAGGGGTCAGTTATGTGACTGGAATTTCCCACTCGGCTAGCCGGCCGAGTTCACCATGCTGTGCTTGTCCTGGTAGTCAATCGACTGATGTTTGGAAGAGGGCGGGAACCGTACCGTTGCGGCCGGTAACCAGCAGCGAAGGAAGGGATGTTCCAAGTGCCCACGACCGACGAAATGAAGACGATGACCGACGTGGCCCTGCCGGGCGTGGGCAGTCCGTGACGGCTTTTCCCTACAACCAACATCGAGCGGATGTACGCCCTCGACGAGGCCTGAAACGCTCGAGACTGGGACACCTTCGACGCCTATCACGACCCCGACCACGTAGTGGTCTACTGGCCCGACAGGCAATCCACGCCAACCCTCGGAGGGCCGGACCACCGAGCAGAATCGGAAAGGTTCTGTCGGGCGTTCCCCAACAACAAAGTGACGCATATCCGTACGATCTCCTCTTTGGCGAGGACGATTGCACCGGCTTTGTCACGCGGTTCACCGGAACGTTTAGCGGAGCTCTCGAACTTCCAGATGGCAGTGTCGTCCAGCCCACCGGCAAGCCATTCGATGTTTTCTTCTCGACCACTGCGCGCTGGCGACAGGGCAAGATAATCGAGGAGTACCTCTTCTACGACAGTGCGACGTTCCTGAAACAAATCGGCCTCGCCTAGGGCCCCCGGCACGACCGGCAGTGTCGACACCTTGGAGCGATGCTTCATCCCAACCCAGACTAGGCCGCTTCGTCTCCGGTGCTACCAGCTGCAGGGCAGAAGTATCGGTAGACTCCCGCCAACTGCAGCGCTCGCACTATGGTCGGTCGCGGATTCGCAGCGTGGAGCACTGGACCGATGGATCGACTAGGGATCAACGCTCCGATGGATCGACTAGGGATCAACGCTCCATCTCGAATCCCCCACTCGCGCGGTCAAAAAGCGCCGACTTCCCTTCGAGGTTCCCTTCGAGCTGGCGACGACAAATGTCACATCGGGAATGTCCGACTGGACTTGCCAGGTTGCAATGCGTGATCGACAAGTTGCGTGGAGGGAGGTATGACGATGAGCAGCAGCGAGATTGACACGGCGACACGCTTCCGCCATCTGGAGGGGTACCGGGTCGCAGTCGTGCTCGCCGACGGTTCTCAGCTCGACGACGTTGAGCTGATCTCAGCCGGTCGAGGCGAGGTGGATTCGCTATGGCTCGATCGTGAAGGCGCCGACCTCTTTGTCAGGAAAGTCGAGGTCGTCGAACTCCACGAGGTCGCCCCGCACGCAGCTTGAGAGTCACTTCCACGGGCCGCGGGTCTGTGTTGCCCCGGCGCAGATGCCAAGCCGCTTAACCCTCAGGAATTACGCCGATCTGTCGGAGGAACGTGAGCGTGTCCCATACCTCCCAGGTCTCCGCGATCTTCCCGTCGGCCATGCGGTGAATCGATATCGCATCTACCTGGACCTTATTGCCGGTCGGCGGTATCCCGTTGACCTCAGCCACGTGGGTGCCCGAGCCGGTCCAGCGCACCACGACCTTGTCGCCGGTGGAGAAGATGTCCTCGATCTGCCAGTGGCCTTCGACGCCTTCCTGGTAGACCTTCACCGTCGCGGCCATCCCTTCCGGGCCGTCGGGGGTCGGTACCTGCGGGTCGTGCATGGTGTGGTCGGCGCTGAACAGCGCCGGCGCCAGCTCCAGTCGCCGGCCGTTGTTCATCTCCTCGTAGAAGCGGCGGACAACCGCCTCGGTCGCTTCGGACACCGATCCCTCCGTTTCGCTTGAACGTCGATCGGTACTTCGTCACGGAGCCGGCGCTTGGATGACGGTTCAGGAACATCCTTCCGGTGTGCCCAGTTGTTTGAAAATTGCCCTTGGGTGGTGGTCATAGTGACCCGCCGCGGGCATCATCCGTCGTAGACCAGCTAAGGGAGCTTGCTGGGAAAAGGAGGGGTCGACGGTGAGCCTTGATCGGCTGCGGCGATGGGCAAAGACTCGAAGGGCTCCGGGATGGGATCCGGCGGCGTCCGCGCCTTGGGGGCCCCTTCGCTTCAACTCGGAGTTGAGGACTGCTGCCGAAATCATGGTTATCTCGCAGCTTTCGACCCCGAGTGCGTCCGGTGATCCGGGTAGCGAGACAGGAACTGCGGCATAGCGAGGAAGTAGCGGCAACCGCCGACGGTGCCTACCGTGACTCGACCCGCGCTTTGGGCTACCTCCGAGCCCGCCTATGTCGAGAAGGGGATCACGGCCGAGGAGCGACGACAGATACCGTGGGTTCATGGATATGCCAGTCGACGAGGTAGTCGCGACTCTTAAGAGATGCGGGCTCACAGATCTTGTCGATCCGGCCCGATCAGAGCTACCCGATCCCGTGAGTCTCGATCAGCTCTTGCAGTGGGCCGAAAAGCACGGCGTCGACCGCGAATTCATGGTCGAGCGGATGGGTGGGAGCCCCTAACGACGTCCGGAGACGTCCGGTTCAGCAGCGGGGTGCGGGCGAGCCATATGATCGCTTCGGTTTTCGTGGACTCAACCTGACAAACGGAGGACGCGGCGCGGTGGAGATTTTCAGGGAGTTCACCTTCGAAGCAGCCCATCGGCTCCCCCACGTACCCCCGGGCCACAAATGTGCGCGCCTGCACGGTCACTCCTATCGGGTAGCGGTCCACGTGGAAGGACCCGTTGGGAGCAATACCGGTTGGGTCCGTGACTTCGCGGACCTGTCGTGCGCGATGGAACCTCTCCTCCGCTGCCTGGATCACTACTACCTCAACGAAATCGAAGGGCTCGACAACCCCACCAGCGAGGTCCTCGCCAAATGGATATGGGACCGGCTCCGGCCGGCCGTCCCCGACCTCTCCCAAGTCGTCATCCGCGAGACGTGCGCGTCAGGGTGCGTGTACCGAGGCGACCTTGACGGGCCATGACCGAGAAGTGGTGGTCCTGGCCAGCGGAGGCGTCGACAGCGCCATACTCCTGGCCGATCAGGCCGCGCGCGGCAACGTCGTGCATCCCGTCTATATCCGCTTCGGACTGACGTGGGAGCAGGTCGAGGAGGCACATCTCCGGCGCTACCTCGGCTCGCTTGCGGACCGGCCCGGCATTCGGTCGCTCACCGTCCTAGAGCTTCCCATCTCCGACGTCTACGGAACGCACTGGAGCGTCTCGGGGACCGACACGCCGGATGACACCACTGCTGACGAGGCCGTGTACCTGCCGGGACGCAACCTGCTGCTGCTGGCCAAGACCACCGTTTGGTGCGCACTGCACGGGATACAGCGGATTGCCCTCGGGACACTTCGAGGCAACCCGTTCGCAGACAGCAGCCACGAGTTTCTTTCTGGAGTCGCCCGCCTGGCTGGAATGGCACTCGACCACGAGCTCGAAGTGGTGACTCCGTTCGGCGAAATGACCAAAGCCGAGGTGCTGGCTATCGGTCGCGACCTACCTCTCGAGCACACGTTCTCCTGCGTGGCGCCCGTCGGCGACAACCATTGCCAGGCCTGCAACAAGTGCGCGGAGCGACGCAAGGCCTTCGCAGAGGCGGGCCTCGAAGATCGGCCCACCTACGCTTCGGGCTGAACATGGGCCGCACCTTTATCGCCCCGGTGTCCTACGGGCTGGGGGACCTAGTGGTCTCCCTTCCTGCGATCCAAGCCCTCATAGACAGCGACCAGCCGGTGTGGCTGGTCGCGCGGGCATCCTCCCAACGGCTCCTCGCCGAACGGATCTCCGGTCTGGCAGGCGTCGTAGAAGAGGCCGAGCTGACGTGCGGTCCCGGTGACCGGATCGTCGACCTGCGTGATCATCCGCTCCAACGCGACTTCTGGTGGGGATCGGCTGCGTTCGAGGCGCAGTTCGGTCGACTCAACATCAATGACATCCTCGAGCGCATCTGCGTCGATTTCGGGATCGAGGCCGACTTCAGCCGCCCCAGGCCGCTTCGCGCAGATCCTCGCTCCGATCTGAGCAGCACCGTGCTGCTGGTCCACGAGACGGACGGCGCCCACAAGGTCTGGCCGGCCCGCCATTGGAAGGCCGTGGACGCCATGCTTCGCGCCGAAGGACACGACACCGCCATGGTCCTCAAAACGGAGGGGTCATCCCCAGCAGGCATTCCCGGACTGGTAGCGCCCACGCCGGCGGTCGCGGTCGACGTCCTGTCTGCGTGTCAGGGGGTGATCGGCATCGACACCGGGCTCACCCACATTGCGGTTCAACAAGGAACACCGACCGTCACCATCTGCAGGCTCAACTCTGTGTACATACGGCCGTGGACGCACAGCGCGGCGCTGCGCGGAGACGCCTGCACCGACTCGTGCCTCGACGCCGAGACCAGATACGCATACAACGAAAGAGTCAGCCTTCGGAACTTTCAGCCACGGCCGCGGGTCTGCCCCTCGAGCTCACCATGCCTGGCGGCCACCCGACCTGACGACGCCGTCGCACTGCTTCGGGAGCTCCTGTGATCAACGGGATCTTGCACAGGGCCGTCGACTCGGCCGCCGACACCGGCGTGCGCAACAGCCAACCGGAAGGGATCGGCCGGGTCGTCGGCCTTGGCGACCTGGTCTGCTGGAACAATCTTGGGCGCAACGTCGTCTTTGCGGACACGTCTCTGCGCCCCCTGGCCGTCTTCGGCACGACACTCTTCCCGGGCGATGACGAGCCGTCCCAGTACGACCTCGACGTGCACGCCATCCTCGACCTGCCGGAATTCGGGCTCCTCGTGGTCCTGAACCACTTGGGAACCGTTCGCGCCTTCCGGCGGGCCGACCTTCTGGGTTACACCGGCTGTGGTCTCGTCGAGCCATCTGCGAATTGGTCTTTTATGGCGGACGTCGAGCGAACCGTCGCGGTGACCGGTCGCCTCGTGGGCTCGGCACCACGATCTGATGGCGCGATCGGCGTCCTCCTCACCGGACCCCTCGACACGGTTGCCGACGGAGCAGAGATTCCCGCCAAGGCTGGTGCGAAGGCGTTCGGCGAAGTGACCGCTCTCGGGGTCGTGCCCTCCGACGGGGATCCGCTCGTCGCCATAGGAGGCGACGGACATGTTGCTCTAGTTCCGCTGGCCGGCGGTCAGGTGGGGAGGCCCCGGTGGGAGGCGGAGGTCGAGTTTCGGGTCGCGACAATCTCCTGGCATGGCGGGGCGCTGTGGGCCGTCGGGCCGAGCCGGGGCGGCGCGGCCGACGACTACGACTGGGAGCAGCTAACCGGAGGCGGATTCGCCGCTTTGGATCCAGCGGACGGCAGGACCGTCGTGCGCGGGCCGATGCCGGACGACGTCGCATGGGGTACCGGCGGGGTGGCCGCGACGCCGATGGGTCCGCGCTTGGCTGCTGCCGGCCGCACGGGCTCTCTGCATCTGGTGGATCCTCGCAGCGGCGTCAGTCAGTGCTCGAGCGCACCGCTGGCCAGCGCGTCCCTGGGGATCGCCCACGTGGCGGAGGTGGGCGGCCGGGTGTGCTGCGGATTCAATCGGGGAGGGTACCGGCTTCACTCTTTTTCCGAGGCCGGCGCTGCGGACGAAGCCCCGTAGAGTTTGAACGACTCGTAGCGAACGAACCGGCGGACTCCCGTGGACAGCTCGTCCATGTAACGGTCGAATGCGGCGGACAAGTCGGCGACTTGTGAATCGAGCGCAGGGATCCACTCGGCAAAGGCCGGGTCGCGCGCGGACGCGGTTGCAGTTCGAGCCCGCCTGATGACCAGCACCGACAGGCGGTCAAGAACCATGCCAGGGCTTTCGGTCGCGACGGGAGCCGAAGCCGGCTGGTCCAGGATGGCGTCTATCGCGACATCGATTTCCTGTACGAGCCGATGGCGGCGGACGTTGAGCCGGTCGATCTCCCGCTTTGCGCCGGCGACGACTGAGTCGTTCGCGCCAATGACGCGAGTCGCATCCTCCAGATCCCACTGACGCAGATTGGATCCCACCAGATCATCGACGAGCCTGGCCCAGCCCAACCCATCGGCCTGCGCTGCGAACCCTGATACGCCCCGCTCCCCCATCACCGTCCGCTCCATGCGGGCAACGAGATCACCCGCCCTCGGTAGCGCCCTCGCAGAAGTCACGGGCCGGTCCGGTCGTCAAGTCCCCCGCGATCCACGGGTTCGGTGTCCTGCCCTTGTAGGTAGCGCAGGATCGTCCGGGACACGAGCGAACCGTGACCCAGGGCATTCGACACCCGCCAGTAGGAACCGCTGACCACATCGCCGGCCGCGAACACGCCGCGACGGGAGGAGCGCAACTCGCCGTCCGTCCGGACGAACCCCCTGCGATCCAGGTCCACCTGGCCACGGAAGGGCTCGGTGCACGGGCGCCGAGAGATCTTGACCACCAAGCCACCGGCGGGCACCGTCCTGCGCGCGCCCGTAGCGTGGTTCATCAATACGACTTCTTCAAGACGTTCACCACCGCTAACCGAGTCGACCTCCCACCCGGGCAGATCTTCGATGCGCTTCTCGGCGCGCACCCCAGCGGCGATGTCGTGCCTGGCCGACAACGACTCGGCGCGGTGAGCAAGGATCACCGAGGACCCCTTCGAAGCCAGAAACAAAGCGTCGAGGGTTGCGCTGTCGCCGCCTCCGATCACCACTACCGGCCGCCCGGCGAAGTGGTCCGGATCGTTCTCAACGTGGTAAGTGACATCTCCTCCGAAAGCGCCCTCGACGGCAACGGGTAGATGCTCGGGCGCACTCCCGCTGGCGATTAGCAGCGCTCTACCCCGAACCCGTCGACCGCCCGCCTCAACCCACCCTTCTGCGACGTTGGCGGCTGTTACGGCGTGGTCGGTCATTACCCGATCGGCAAGGTCCTCGGCGCTGGCCTGCAGGCCCGCCTGCAGTTGAGGCCCGTTCGCGTAGCGACCGGTCGCGACGTTGCGGACCGGGTGGTCGATCTCGACCAGTTGGCCGCCGAGCACTGGGCGGGCTTCGAGCAAGACGACGTCGAGCTGTATGTCGTGACACTCGAGCGCGGCGCTCACTCCGGCCGTTCCGCCTCCGATGATCACCAAGTCGTGTTGACGTTCGGACATCCTGCGATCCTCCGAAATGGTATCCCGGGAATCCTGTTCGGTTGTTAGTGAACTCATCCACGAATGGCTGCAACTACCTCGAGAGCCGAGCCGAAAGAGACCGAGCCGAAAGAGACTTCCGCAGCACGTCGCCGCCGGAGATCAAGGTTGAGGGGCGCCGACAGGCTGGTCATCCAGTTGTGCGGCTACTGCTTCCAACGCTTGGGCCGCCTTGGCGAGCGTGCCAGGAGGGATGTGGTCGAGGACCCGACCGCGCACGCTTGTTAGATGTGCCGGCCATGCGGACCGGAGTTTGCTCAGGCCCTGAGCCGTCAGCTCGGCGAGGTTGCTCCGCCCATCAGCGGAACTAGCTCGCTTTACTACCATCCCGTGTGACTGAAGGCCATCAACTAGGCGCGTCGTCCGGCTCGGAGACAACCCAGTGGCGATCGCCAGATCGGACATTCGCAGCTGCCGGTTAGGCGCTTCAGATAGGTTCATGATGACCGTGTACTCACTGGCCGTCAGTCCGGCAGCACGAACCATGTCGTCATGCAGGAGCCGAGGCAAGCTCAAGACGATGCGCATTAGCGACCGCCAGAACATCTCTTCAGTGGGGGTCATCGGCTCAAGGTTCGCCACTTCGGCTCGAGCATAACTTGCTTTTAGGAGCAATAGTTGGATAAGGGCAGCGCTGCTATTCCGCGCCGATGGTCGGGAATTGGCGAGCTAGGTCGGCTCGGGCGGCATCGTCGAACTCGACACCACCAGCTCGGATGTTCTCGGTCAGATGTTGGCGCGTCCTGGTGCCGGGGATAAGAAGGACGTTAGGTGCCAGGTCGAGCAGCCACGCGAGCGCGATTTGGGCCGGAGTCGCGCCCAGCCGCTCACCCAGCTCGGCAACAAGCCGACTCGTAAGGATCTCGTTCTGAACACCACGCGGCCAGCCCAACGGGCAGAACGGCACGAAGGCGATGCCGCGCGAACTGCATTCGTCCAGGACGTCGGAAGAGCGCTGATCGGCCAGGTTGAACAGGTTCTGGACGCAGACAACATCCGTCTGGTCGAGAGCTCTCCGAAGGTGGTCTATCGATATGTTGCTCAGCCCGATACCGTCGATCAGTCCTTGATCTCGAGCCTCGGTGAGAGCGGCTAGCTGCGCATCGAACCGCTCGCCTGGTCTGGATCCGTCCATTACTCGCAGGTTCACCGCGGCGATACGCTCGACACCGAGCGTTGTCAGATTCTCTTCGATGCCGGCCCGCAGTTGTTCCGGCTCGTCGTACTTCAAGACCGCGCCAGTGTCATCGCGTCGAGCCGCCACCTTGCTCACGATGGCCAAGTTCCGAGGGTACGGGTAGAGCGCCTGGCGGATCAGTTCGTTGACGACAGCCGGCCCGTAGTACTGAGCGGTGTCGATGTGGTTGATCCCACTCTCGACGGCGGCTGCTAGGACCCGCAAGGCTTCGTCGCGGTCTCGGGGCGGTCCAAAAACGTTGTCGCCGGCGAGCTGCATCGCACCGTATCCAATCCTGTTCACCCTCCATTGACCGACGGCGAACGTCCCAGCGGATTCGAGGTCTGCTCGCGGGCCGGTCACGTCCGAGTACGTCCGAGTGCGCCCGGCCGCCCGGTCCATTGATGGCTCGTTTGCGGCCCGGATCCCCGGGCCATTGGCTTATGACCCACCGTAGGTTGGCACTACTGCTCCGCTCACAGGGCCCGCCGCATCGCTGACCAGGAAGGCGATGACGTCGGCAATCGCCTCGGGCTCGACGGCACCGACCAGCATCTCGGGCGGGAACATCGCCTTGTTCTTGGCAGTTGCGATGATCTGCGGGGCGATGACGTTGACCCGTATTCCGCTCGGGCGCAGCTCGACGTCGAGGGTACGGACGAGGTGGACCAGAGCGGCCTTGCTCACTCCATAGGCGGCGTAGCCGGCGGTGGGTTCGATCCCCTGGCGGGCTGATACGTGGACGATGACGCCCGAGCCCTTTTGTTGCATGTGAGGCACCACGGCCTGAGTCAGCCAAAGCGCTGTGCCGACGTTTACGTCCGTCAGCTGCCTCAGGGTCTGCGGTGTCACTGACAGAGCGTCGCCGGCCTCGAAAGTGCCGATCGTGTTGACGAGAACGTCCGGCGTGCCCATATCTGCTGCGATGCGGTCCACGAGCGGTCCAGCCACGCCCGGGTCGGTGGCATCAGCCACCTCTGTGTTTATCCCATCTGGAAGCTCTTTAAGCCCAGCTTCGTTCCGGTCTACCGCGACCACGGTCAGCCCGCCCCCTCGTAGAGCCAGAGCTGTCGCCTGGCCGACACCGCTACCAGCGCCGACGACGATTGCTATCCGATTGCTCATGATCGAACCCTCCTCTGTGAAACTCAGCCACGGTATCACTGCTTGCACAAGCAAATATCTACTCCTACAATTCGGTTCATGTCAAGGTGCTTGTTGTCGTCAGAACGGTGAGCTGCTCTGATGGCCAAGGCTGACCCGCTGAGCACGACCGAAGAGGAGTTCTGGCGTTCGCTTATGCGGATCGTGCTGACGATCCCTCGCCACCTGGATGATCATCTGGTGCGGGCCACTGGCATCAATGCAAACGAGTACCAGACGCTGGTCTCGCTGTCCGAAGCTCCCGACGGTGAGTTGCGGATGACCGATCTCGCCAACGCCACTGGTTTATCCGGCAGTCGTATGACTCGTTTGGTCGACGATCTTCAAGCGCGCGGCTTCGTCACCAAGCGCGCCAGCGCTTTGGATGGCCGTGGCAACGTGGCCAGCTTAACTGTGGCCGGTCTACGGAAGCTGAAGGCGGCCAGGCGGGTCTACATCTCCAGCGTCAGGGCTCTTGTATTCGATCACGTCGACCGACCGGCCACGAAGGACGCTGCCGACGCCCTGTCCGCGATCGCCAGTCGACTACAAGACCGGCACTGAGAAATATTGCTTGCACAAGCATATAAACTCGCTATATGTTGGCCAAAGACGGAATGAGCACAACAGAGTGAAAGGAAGGAACATGGCTACGAAGGATTTGGGCGTCTGGACAGCGGATGATTGCGCCCTGGTGCTCATCGACTACCAGTACGAGATGTTCGAAGTCATCCGCTCGGAGACTGGAGCCGACATGGTCGAGCTAAATGCCCGACTCCTCGCGAGGACCGCGAAGGCCTTCGGCATGCCCATCGTCCTGTCGACGGTGGGCGTTGGGTTCGGGATCAACGGGCCTACTCTCCCGTCAATTCTTTCCGAGCTCGAGGGGATCGAGCCAATCGACAGGTCCTCGATGAACGCGTTCGAGGACAAGGCCTTCCGCGACGCAGTGAAGGCCACAGGACGGAAGAGACTGGTCATCGGTGCGCTTCACACCGAGATCTGCCTCACGTTCGCTACCGTCCAGGCACTCAAGGACGGGTACGACGTGTTGTACGTGGCTGACGCCGTCGGCGGCCGCTCGCAGACCGCACATCGCACTGCCATCGAACGGTTGGCGCACGCCGGGGCGGTTCCCACCACGGCACTCGGGGTGACTACTGAAATGTTCCGGGACTGGGCCGGGCCGATGGCTGGGCCGGCTCTCGACGTCATCTACTGGTACTTCACGGAAGCCCCAAAGATCACGGATCTGGTGGGTGTGGCAGAAGCGGAGAAGAAGGCCGCCGCGGCACACGGAGCGCAGTGACATGTCTGGACGACTGGAAGGACGAGTCTGCGTCGTCACGGGCACCGGCGGAAGCATCGGGCGGGCCACCGCTTTAACTTTCGCCCATGAGGGGGCATTCGTAGTGGGGTGCGACGTACTGGTCGAGCCGGCTGAACGGACAGTGACGATGGTTCAGGCAGCCGGTGGCCAGATGGTGTCGCTGCAGCCGAGTCGACTCAGCGATCCCACTGAATGCACCAGACTCGTTGACCTGGCGGTCAGCGAATTCGGCCGGATCGACGTCCTGTTCAACCTCGCAGCGAAATCCCACTTCAGCCCGCTCGAGAAGTTCACCGACGACGAGTGGGACGCCGCCCGCAGGGACGAGGTTGACCTGGTCTTCTACCTCACCCGGGCTGCGTGGCCGCACCTGAAAGCCAGCCAGGGCGTGGTTTTGAACATGGCCTCGTTGAACGGGTCTCTCGGTTTCAAGCTCCTGCCATCGCTGGCTCACATGACCAACAAATCGGGAATCATCGGGATGACGCGCCAGCTCGCTTTGGAAGGCAGCGAGCACGGGATCCGCGTCAACTCGGTCTCGCCGGGATTCATCGAGACCAACTCGACCCGAGGAGAGCTCGAGGACGAGGAGTTTGGCCGCCGGATGCGCGAGAGGACCCTCCTAGGTCGGTTCGGGCAGGCGGAGGACATTGCAAATGCTGCCCTTTATCTCGTCTCCGATGAAAGCGCCTACGTGACAGGCGTTGACCTCGTGGTCGATGGCGGAATGAAGGCCTGGTGACCGCGGCGACGGTCCAGACGGAGGGAGGAGCTATGGCCAGCGGCGACGCATCCGCATCACGGGCGCTTGCGACTGAGAAAGGCCGCCGTACGTCGGGTTTCTGGACCGTGGCGTTCGCCTTTCTCATTGTCATGGCCGTCGCGACACTGCCGAGTCCCCTGTACGGCCTCTACCGAACGCGAGATCACCTCTCGTCGCTGACGATCACGGTCGTTTACGCGATCTTCGCGGCGAGCACTATCGCCACCCTGCTGGCCGTTCCTTCCATCGCAGCGCGCATCGGTCGGCGGGGAGTCATGCTCGAGTCCGTGGCGACGATGATGGTCGCGGTAGGTGTGCTCGCCGCGTGGAAAGCCCTACCGGGACTGATTGTCGGACGGCTGCTCAGCGGGGCGTCGGTCGGCCTCGCTGCCGGCACCGCCATCATCTATCTGCTCGAGTTACGCCTCCGAGCCGACCCCGACGCGTCCCCGATCCGGGCGCGCAACATCGGAACGTCCGTGAACGTAGGCGGCCTGGGACTCGGTCCGTTGATTGCCGGCGCCCTGGCCCAGTGGGGGAAGCTGCAGCTGACCCTCCCCTACCTCGTGTTCATCGTCCTCGGGGCGATCGCGTTGGTGAGCTTGTGGGTCGTACCCGAGACAGGTGTGCGAACTCCCAAAGCGACAGCTCCGACGCGTTCGAGGGGTTCGAGTTCGGCGAGGCTGCCGATCCCAGCAGCCGCCGGGACCGCTGCCGCCTTCTCCGCGAGCGGCCTGTTCGCGGGGCTGTCCGGACTGATCCTCGGCACCACCCTGCACCATCCGTCACACGCCCTGTCCGGGGCGACCCTGTTCCTCGTGTTCTCTTCAGGAGTGGTGTCCCAGGTGGCCACGACAAAGCTGCCGGCACCCCGCGTGCTCGCGGTGGGTACCGTCTCGATGCTGGCAGGTCTCGTCCTCCTAGTGGTTTCAGTGCGTCTCTCGACCCCTAGCCTGGCGTTGTTCCTCGTCGGGGGCGCCCTGATTGGCGGGGGTGCCGGAGCGGTATTCAAAGGGACCACGGGAATCGTCCTCGAAGCAAGCGCCCCTCAAGACCGGCTAGCTATGACATCGGCGCTGCTCATCGCCCTCTACGTGGGACTTTCCGTTCCCGTGGTCGGAGCCGGGATCGCACTCAACCAGAAAGCGGGCGTCCCCAACACGGTGCTTGCCTTCGCCATCTTTGTTGGGGTTGGAGTGACCGTCTCAGGCTGGTTGCTACTAAGCCGTCGCCGGCCGGGCAAAGCCGTCAGGAACCAGCCACCGCGATGACCGGGAAGGCGAAGCGCATCACGGGAAGCAACTCGCACCCGAACGGCGTTGAACGGCAGGACAATGTGAAGGCAGACGTCGTGCCTCAGGGAGGATGACCGTGGCTACCCAACACCGAAAGCGAGCCGCAGCTGCCGATCCTGAGGCACGCGAGTACCTCAAGCAGGCGGACCCGGTCCTCGGGAAGCTGATCGACGCGAGGCCGGACTTCCGTCCCCGCGCGTGGATGGAGGAGCTTCCTCCGCTAGACGCCTTCGCGTCGCTTATCTTCGGTATCGCCGGCCAGCAGCTCTCCGTCGCCTCCACCCGAGCGATCATCTCGCATTTAGAGGACCACTTCGGCGGCCACATGCCCTCGCCGGCCGAACTGCTCGCGGCCGACGCGAAAGTCCTGAGGGACAGCGGCTTTTCGGCTCGCAAGGGCGAGACCATACGAGCTCTCGCGGAGAGGTTCGTCGACGGACGGCTAAGCGAAAAGGCGTTCGCGCGTATGACCGACGAAGAGGTAGAAGCCGCGCTCACCGAGGTCCCCGGGATCGGGCCCTGGACAGCACGCGGCTTCTTGCTGATCGCCCTGGACCGGCCCGACGTGTTCCTCACCGGCGACCTGGCTCTCAGGCACACCATCCAGCGAGAGTACGGGTTCGACCATTTGCCGACCGACGAGGAGTTGGTCGAGCTCTCGGATCGATGGCGGCCGTATCGGAGCCTGGCCGTTAGCTACCTGTTCGCATCGGAATACCAGGGATAGGAGTGAACAGGGGGGCGTTGTCGTCGAATCACCTTCCCCGACAATCCGATCGGTAGCCTTCCGATGTGGGACTGCTAGAGGGAAGGGTCGCCATCGTCACCGGTGGCGGCGGGGGGATCGGCGCAGCTACGGCTCGGACATTGGCTGCGCAAGGAGCGCGGGTCGCAGTCTTGGACATCGATGGGCCACGAGCCGATCTTGTCGCGGCAGAGATAGAGTCGACAGGTGGAGCTGCATGCGTGATCCACACGGATCTTTCCGACGAGGTGTCCGTCCGGGCGGCGGTCGCTGAGATCGGAAGGCGGTTCGGCCGGATCGATGTGCTCCACAACAATGCTGCCCTGACCGACTCGGACTTCCTCTCCCGAGACACCACCGTGATCGAGCTCGACGTCGAGGTGTGGGATCGGACGCTGAACGTGAATCTCCGTAGTCAGATGCTGATGTCGAAGCACGTCGTCCCACACATGGTGGCCGCCGGCGGGGGCTCGATCATCAACATGTCGTCGGGGGCCGCGTTCCGTGGTGATCGGACCCGTACCGCATACGGCGTTTCTAAGGCCGGCGTTCACGCCTTGACCATGTACACCGCCACGAGCCATGGAAAAGTTGGTGTGAGGGTCAACACGATCGTGCCTGGACTGATCATTACCGACGCCGTCAAGGCCCACCTAACACCGCAGATGCTGCAGGGGTTGGGTCGCGCCACCCTGACGCCATTTGTGGGTACGCCGCAGGACGTGGCTGAGCTGGTGCTGTTCCTGGCGTCGGACAAGTCCCGATACATCACAGGGCAGACGTTCACGATCGACGGGGGGATGTCCGCCCACGTTGACAGCTCCGACAGGTGACCAGGCCGAGCTTCAGACCGAGATGGGATGAATGGACGTATCGGCAGGTCCGGCGGACCGCTGAAAATGCTATTCTCGGCCCGCCGGAAGAAATGAGGTTTTCGTGCCGCGAATCGAGCCAATTCCGCTAGACGAGCTCGCGCCGGAGCCCCGGCGCATCATCGAAGAAGGCGTTACGAGCGGGATGTATGCCACTCCGATCCCGTTACAGATTTTCGCCTACAAGACGCAGCAGATCTTGATGACGCATACGGCGAGGAGCGTGTGGGGGCAGCAGTCGCTGCTCGGCGGGAGGATTTTGGAGCTCTTGCGGATTCGGAGCGCGCAGCTGGGTGAGTGCCAACCGTGTATGCAGTCGCGAAAGCACGAGTCGATCACCGATGAGGACGTCGCGTGCCTGCTGGCGCCCGGACAGGGTGAGCTGACGGAACAGGAGCGATTAGCGGTGCAGTTTCTGGACCTGCTGTCTGCCGACCATCACGCCATAGACGACGACGTGTACCGGGAGCTGAGCGAGGTATTCACGGCGGCCCAGATCATCGAGCTCGGGTTCGCGTGCGCCAACTCGATGGGCCTGCACCGGTTCATCCACACTCTTGACGTATACGGCTCGAGTGATCCCGTCATTCGGTTCAGTCCTGACCAGATCGACAGCGTCAACGAGGATGCCAAGGACCGCGTCGAACAGGTGGACCCTTCGTGACGCAGAAGATCCTCGTCACGGGAGCCACCGGACTGGCAGGTGCCAACATTTGCCGTCTGCTCAGGGAGCGGGGCGACGAGGTGCGAGCCCTCGCCCGAGCCAGCGCGGATACATCGCCCCTCACCGCACTTGGCGTGGAGATCGCCACAGGCGACATCACCGATGCGAAGGACGTCAGGCGGGCCGCGGCTGGTTGCGAAGCTGCCATCCACTCGGCGGCGTTGCTCGGCGGAGCCAGCCAGAACCTGTCTGATTTCGAGGCGGTCAATGCCCGCGGCACCAAGCATCTGCTGGACGCGGCGGAGGCGGAAGGATTGGGTCGCGTGGTTGCGGTGAGCACCAGTACCTTTTTCGACACATTCGGCAGCGTCGAGCGCGAAGACGCACCGCTCTTGAAAGAGACCAGTTCCGATCCCTACACGGTCACCAAGATGGCAGCCTTCAAAGACGTCATGGCCCGAGCGGCGCGTGGCATGGACGTGGTCAGCGCTCACCCTGGCGCTATCTTCGGTCCGTCGCCCGTAGTCAGCAACGCGCTAGGGATCACCAGCTTCAACCGTGTCTTGTTGTCTGCTCTTCGGAAGCGCATCGAGCGGTACCTGCGTTTCCCCGTGAGCTGGGTTTATGCCGAAGATGTGGCGAGAGGCTGCATCCTCGCACTGGACAAGGGTGTGGCAGGTGAGCGATACATGCTCGATGGCCAGCCGGACGACGTGGTTAGCATCGCCGAGGCCTGCAATCGCATGTGCGAACTCGCCGGCCTTGAGCATCGCGTGCTGGACGTGGCGCCCTCAGACGATCCCGAAGTGGTAGCCGTGTTCGGTCCGACCCTTCTCGCCATCGCCGAAAAGGCGGCCAGGGGGACCACGGAGCGTACTCCCCTGCAAGAAACGAAGACGTGGAAACGGCTGGGCTACGACCCGATCAGCCTGGACGCGGGCCTGCGACGGACGTCGGCATGGCTGAAGGAGATAGGGAAGTTTCCCTGACTGCCGAAGGTGAAGCCTCCGCCATGTCACGCCCGCACCTAGTTTCCCTGGCCACGTTGCGGGACTTGAACCTTACGCAGCGAACCGCCCCGCACGGCGGGGACGGTTGCTGCCATGGGTGTGATTAGCTCGCATTGACTGTCGGCAAGGATCCTTCAACACGCCGACGGGCGAGGGGATGGGCTCAAAGCGCCTGAACGTTGGCTGCTTGGAGGCCTTTGGGGCCCTGGGTGGTTTCGTACTCGACCTTTTGGCCTTCTTCGAGGTTGCGGTAGCCGCTGCCGGAGATGGCGCTGAAGTGCACGAACACGTCCGGGCCGCCGTCGTCTTGGGTGATGAAGCCGAAGCCTTTCTCCCCGTTGAACCACTTCACGGTGCCGGTTGGCATGGGATCCCCTCCTTTCTTCGCCTGAATCGACCCGGGGGGTTGCTCGGATCACGGCGTGGCTTGCGAAAGCCAGAGGGAGATCGTTCGATGCTTTTAACCCTCAGCAATAACATTATCGCCGCGCGGTCCCGACGGGCTCAGCAGCAGGTCTTGCGATAGGGTTCGTCTCTGGCGCTTGTCGGCAGCCACTGACTGCTCCCCATTCGCTAAGACCCGATTTCCCTCGATGGTGGGGGCACGTAGAGGAGCAGGATGGCACGCAATCCCAAGACCACTAAGAAGGCGCCAAGCCGCAAGCCCCGCCACGCGGAGGGCAAGGGCCGCGTTCGGCGCGGGCGCCCTAAGGTGTGCCGGTTCTGCGCAGAGGACTCACCTTGGGTGGATTACAAGGACGTGAACCTCCTGCGCCGGTTCATGAACGACAGGGGCCGGATCAAGTCCCGGGGAGCGACGGGCACGTGCGCCCAACATCAACGTGATGTAGCGGCGGCCATCAAGACGGCCCGGGAACTGGCCCTGTTGCCTTACGTTGTGCGCACAACGGCCGGCGATACCGCCGATCGGCGGCCTGGCGGTCGGCGTGGACAAGATCGGGCGTCAGGATCGAGCGAGGCGGCATCACCCGATGTCGGGGAAGGTGGACCGAACAGCGGAGATGCTCAGTCCGTTGACCAGGAATTGGTGGACGACGCCGCTGAAGAATCAGAGACGGACAACGCTTCTGACTCTCCGCAGTCCGTCGGCAACCAGACACTGGCTGCAATTCCCTAGTCGTCAGGCAGCGCGGCTACGTCGACGCTGCGGCCGTCCGGTACGGGTGGCCCGATCAGCTACTGGCTTCGCCTTTCGCGTAGCGGGGTCTTGACTGCGAGGCCGGTTGGTACCTCTGGGACGGCCGGCGCTCTTCGATGGCTCTCGCCGCGAATCCGACACGTTATGCGCTGCGGCTGAGGCGGTGTGAGCGACGGCGCCCTGTGTGGCCGGCGCGCCGCGTGGTGCCTCGGGTGTGCCCGTGAGGGCACTTTTCGGCGAGATCGGGTAGCCGACTGCCTTTTGCAGGACCCGCGCAGGTGCAAGATCGGCAGGGGTTACGAACGAGATGACCACACCGTCGGACCCGGCTCGGCCGGTACGCCCGGATCGGTGGAGGTAGTCCTTCGCCGTGGCAGGCAGGTCGAAATGAATGACGCAACTGACGCCGTCGACGTGGATTCCTCGGGCAGCCACATCGGTGGCAACAAGGGCATGGGCACGCCCGCCCGAAAAGGCACGCAGCGCCCGCTCCCGTTGCGACTGGGTCCGGCCGCCGTGGAGAGTTGCCGCTTTGACTCCGGTTGCAATTAGTTGTTTGGTCACCTTGTCAGCGCCGTGCTTGGTACGGCAGAAAACGACGGTCGGACCGTGCGCGGCAACAAATCCGGCCGCGAGATCCACGCGATCCTCCCGTCGGGCGTCGATCCAATGGTGAGCGATCGTCGACTCCTGCTGATCGGTCTCGACCGATACCTGCACCGGCGCCCGTTGATATCGCCTGACCAACTGGTCGACGTCACCGTCGAGAGTGGCGGAGAACAGGAGGGTCTGTCGGTCGGGGCGAACCTGATCGAGGATCCATTTGACATCGGGCAGGAAGCCCATGTCGGCCATGCGGTCCGCCTCGTCTATCACCACGATCGATACCTCGGCCAAGGAGATCGCTCCGCGTGCGATCAGGTCCTTGAGCCGTCCTGGGCAGGCCACAGCCAGGTCGACGCCGCGGCGCAACGAGTTGAGTTGCGCGGCAAATCCGACACCACCGTAGAACGCTGCGACCCGCCGGCGGCGATCGCTCCCCATCAGTTGAGTCATCTCTGCTTCGATCTGCCTGGCCAGCTCACGCGTAGGCGCAAGGATCAGCGCACGCGGCGCTCCTGGGCGACCCCGGCCGACTCTGGCGGCGACCGGAACCCCGAAGGCGATGGTCTTGCCCGACCCCGTCGGAGCCCGACCGCAGATGTCGTCGCCGGCCATGGCCGGAGGGATGGCCGCAGCTTGAATAGGAAACGCCGAACTGATGCCGCGAGCGCGTAGGTCACGGACGGCTTCGGCGGGTACGCCGAGGTCGGCGAAAGATGAAGACAACTGAAGACTCCTGAGTTAGACGACCAGCCGCTGCCACCCCAAAAAGGAAACGCGGGATCGCCGTGAGATGGAACTGCGAAGGTTAGCAGGCGCCATCGGCTACCAGCCCGCGCCCCTCGTACACCGGCTGCACGCTCCAGGCTCGGGCAGCTCCGCAGCGTGCTGGGGCATGAGCGACACACACCGGTCGTAAGCTGACACCAGGTTACGGCAATAACGGGCGACCCGTTCCGATCAAACAGTTTCTGGTCACCAGGGCGGTGAGCCGGTTTTCGTCCAAATCGTCGGTACCTACTGGCCGCAACGGGAGCACCAGGTAGCGCTGCTCAGCGGTCGAGTCATGGACTCGAAGTTCGACCTCTGGCCCAATGTCCATGCCGAACTCGGCTAGAACGACGCGCGGTTCGCGCACGACGCGGCTTCGATATTCGAAGCTCTTGTACCACTGGGGAGGATTTCCGAGTAGCTCGCTCGGATAGCACGAGCAAAGCGTGCAGACGATGACATGGTGAAGGGATGGCGTATCTTCCAGAACGGCGATTGGCACTGTCAGAGTATGGAACTGGGACAGAGTGTTGACTGGATCGGCAAGGAGCCCGGCCCGGAAGCTGGGATCGGTCCACGCGCGGGCCACGACTCTGGCACCGAGTGCCGGACTTGGATAATCGCCCGAAGCTGACTCGGCCCTGGCGATGGCGGCGTCTACGTCGTCGGGATCGATATGGCCATGCTCACGCAGTTGGCGTTCCACGATTTCGGTTCGCTGTGCGGGAGTCAGGTCGCTCACGGCTCCTCCAGGTCGCGCTCGGCTACGTCCGCGGTCAAGGTGTGATCGGCGCCAGCCCCGAACAGTTCTCTCCCGGCGAAGGCAAGGGTGTAGACCAGCTCGGGCTGACCATAAACCCCTTTCTCCGCGGACTCTCCCGGGTTGGGCCAAGCAAATGCGATTCGCTCGACGCGACCGACGTGGCCGCGGAGGTAGCGAGGCACCCGCGTATGTCCGGTCGTGACCGGGTTACCAACCCGGACCACTGCGCCGGGCTGGAACCGACCCGACCATGTCGGCGTGACCGGCGATGGGCGCTCGATCACTGGAAGTCGGTCCGAACTGTCGAGGAGTCCCTGCTCGGTAGCGAGCCGTTCGACAGCCCACAACCATCGTTCGTAGTAACTGGCAGCCAGATAATCACCGGGCGGCATCTGCTCGATGGTGTATCGGATCCTGTCGGTCGTGGTGCCCGGGCCGATCACGGCACGCACCATTCGCCAAACTCGGCCCTCCCACGGTTCGTGAAATACCGGTTCGGCTTCCTCGATCGTGACCGGGCCGAAGCCGTGCATACCACCAAGATCGTGCATGCCATCCACGCCCCGAATTATCGCGCCGCTCCAGGTGGCGCCCATGGTTGGCCGAGCGGTTAAGGCTAGCGATCGAAGGCGCCAGGCGGGCTAGCTTCACTGTGGGGTGTCTGGTATGGCCGTATACCTGCGACGAGGTGGATCGTGAGCCTCCCGCGGCCGGTGAGTTCCTTTATCGGTCGGGACAAGCAGGTAGGAGAGATCACCTCCTTCCTTACAGGCGGCGCCCGTCTGTTGACCTTGACCGGTCCGGGGGGATCAGGCAAGTCACGTGTTGCGATCGAAGCGGCGGCCACGGCCGACACGTGGTTCGACGGGAGCGTGTTCTGGGTTGGCCTGTCAGCGTTGAGGGCGCCCAGCCTCGTTATCGAGTCGTTAGCACGGGTGGTCGGCGCCGAGACCAAGGAAAGGGTGGCGGCTCATATCGGATCACGTTCGATGCTCGTGGTCTTGGACAACTTCGAACAGGTGATAGACGCCGCTCCTGAGCTGCTCGGTCTCTTGGAGTCGTGTCCGAACCTACGCGTACTCGTCACAAGCCGAGAGCTGCTTCGAGTTCGAGGAGAGGTCGAGTACGCGATCCCTCCTCTGGAGGATTCAGAGGCAGTGGAACTGTTTTGTTCTCGGGCTCGAGTGTCTTCCGGCGAAGCTGTCACCGAGTTGTGCCGCCGCCTCGACAAACTGCCCCTCGCTTTGGAGCTAGCCGCGGCACGTACTCGTGTCCTTTCACCGACGCAGATCTTGGGACTGCTCTCCAAACGGCTGGACCTATTCAAGGGGGGAAGGGCTCTCGAGCCCCGTCAACGGACTCTGCGAGCGACAATCGAATGGTCGTGCCAGCTACTCGAGCCAGACGAGCTGACTCTCCTTTCGCGCCTTGCGGTGTTCGAGGGGGGATGCACGCTTCAGGCTGTCGAGGAGGTAACCGATGCGGATGTCGATTTGTTGCAATCGCTGGTCGACAAGAGCCTGCTGCAGCATGGTGGCGAGCGGTTTTCGATGCTCGAGACGATCCGGGAGTATGCACTCGAGCTTCTGTCGGCTGGCGGCGAGGACGACGAAATCAGATCGCGCCACTTGAGGTGGTGTGTGAGTTTCGTCGAAGAGTCGGAGCGGGAGCTCGTCGGGCCGCAGCAGAACGAGATCTGGTTGCGGATGCAGGTCGAGTTTCCCAATCTGCGGGCGGCCTTTGCTCGCACCATCGCCACCGGCGATTCCGAATCCGCGTTGCGCCTGGTCGCTTGTCGAAGGGTCTCTCAGGCTGTTCAGGGGCCCGTCGCTGAGCGACTTGCCTGGGTCGAGGCGGCTCTATCGCTGCCTGGTGAGGTAGATGTCTTGCTGCGTGCAAGGGCTTTGAGGGAACTCGGCGACATGCGCCGACTGGGGGGAGAACTAGACCAGGCCCGGATCGTTCTAGGAGAGGCGCTTGCCATCCAGCGCCGGCTCTGCGATGAGGCCGAGTCGGGGCATACCGCATTCTTACTCGGTCGACTGGAGTCTGCCGCCGGTCGGAGCGAACGCGCCTACGAAATCACTGAGGCGGCTGCGGACGTCGCTCGGAGGACGGGTGATCGACAGGCGCTTGGTGAGTCGTTGGCACAGCTGGGAGAGATCGTGTACGACATGGGGGATCCGCAGCGAGCTCAGCCCGTACTCGCGGAGGGGTTGGGTCTGGCTCGAACCAGTGGTGATGTGCACAGCGCCGCGAACGCGCTTCTGGTCCTTGGCATGATCGAACGGGACGACGGACGTATTCGTGAGGCACAAGGTCTGTTTGATCAGGCCCTTGAGATTCAGAGGGGACTGTCTGATTGGAATTGCGTCTCCGTGTCCCTCTCCCTTCTCGGAGATCTTGCGCTGAGACGAGGTGCCCCTGACCGGGCGGCGGCCCTCTGGACGGAGAGCCTAGAGCTGCAGGGAAGCAGGGGGCAGTGGTACCGGGCCTTAGACTCCCTGTGGGGTTTGGGTCTGCTCGCCGCTGAGGGTGGACAGGTGCAGCGGGCGGCGAGATTGCTCGGGGCGGAAGACCGTCTCCGGAGGGATGCCGGTACGCCATTTCGGCTCGGAACGGCGAGCCGTCGCGACTCCGCGCGGCAATCGCTACGCGACAAGACGGACGAGGCGACGTTCACTCGCGCCTGGCAAGAAGGACTCGGAATGGATCGGGCCGAGGCGCTGGCGTATGCGGCGGACGCATGTCAATCCGACGTCTCGGATTCGCCCGAAGAGCCAGCCCTCGGGGAATTGAACATCCTTCGTGCCGAAGGCGACTACTGGACGATCGTCTTCCAATCGGGAACCTTCAGATTGAGAGACAGCAAGGGCCTTCATTTTCTCGCCCACCTGTTGAAGCATCCCGGGCGAGAGTTCCACGTGCTCGATTTGGTCACGATTGAAAGCGGCGATACTCCAACCCGGACAGCGGCACGACGATCCCTTCGCAATGTCCAACGCCACCGGGACGGCAACGTTTCGCCTCTGCTAGATGAGCAGGCCAAGTCGAGCTACCGGGCCAGGCTGCGCGACCTCGAAGAGGAGCTCAACGAAGCTACGGACTGGGCGGACCCCGCTCGCGCGTCACTAATTCGCGGAGAAATGGACTTCTTGACCTACGAGCTGACCGCTGCTATGGGCCTCGGCGGTCGGGACCGCAACACCGGCTCAGCCGCCGAAAGGGCCAGGGTCAACATCACCCGAGCCGTCCATTCGGCGTTGGCCCGGATCCGTGAGCACAGCCCACCTCTGGCTGACCATCTCGATACCACAATCCGAACCGGCACATACTGCGCCTACATGCCCGACCCGAGGGCCCCAATTAGCTGGCGCACCTGAAGCTGGCGTGCTTGTTCAGCCATTTTGAACAACCGTTCGAGCCCAAATCACGCCTTTCTGGTGTCGGCGCCGCCGACCCGAATCCGAAAGGCTGAACCATGACAAGCATCCTCCGCCCAGTCGTCAGTGTCTACCGTCTCGCCGCCACCACGTTCATGGCGGCGATCATCATTTCCATCACCCTGGCAGTCCTGCTCAATTTCGAGACTCCGAACGCGACCGCCAGCCGCTCTGGCCACGCGGACCCCACCTTGTGCGCAGCATTCGCCAACGCCACGGCCGGAAGCCCGGCCTCGTTCCGTCTAGCCGACGAGATAAGCGCGCACGGCGGCTGCTGAGAACCTTCGCTACAGCAGCAGGGGAAACGCCGAAGCACCTGCACGGCGGCCGTCAGCGTCGAACCGGGTAGCGGAGGTGAAGCGCTCGGGTGCCTTGCACTACGACCGGGTCTTCGAGCATGACGTGGCCGCCGATAAGGTCTCCGAAGTAGCGGATACCGGTGCCGAACAGCACAGCCACCTGGCTGATGCACAGTTCGTCGACGAGGCCGAGGCCGAGTGCCTGCTGGATGATGCTGGCGCTGGCGATCGTCACGAACTTGTCGCCGGCCAGTTCCTTCGCCGTAGCGACGGCCTCCTCGAGGTCGCCGGTGAAGGTCGTCCGCGGGAACCGCGTCGCAGCGTTCTTAGGCGGCGGCCGGTGGGTCACGACGACCACCGGCGCGCCCACCGGGTGGTTGTCGCCCCAGCCTTCGGTCTGATCGAGTGAGTCAGTATCTTCGCCATGCTCTTATGACTCGGCTGGAGCCGCTGAGTCATCGGTCGATAGTCGATGGTCTTCCGGCATCGCGGCAGTCAGCTCTGCTTGAGTCGGGAGCTCAAGTGGTCGACTTGTGCCTTCAGGCGGCGCACTTCGTCTTGTAGTTCGAGGATGTGTTTGATTCCGGCGACGTTGATCCCGGTCTCGACCAGTTCGGCGATCTGGCGCAGCTTCTGAACGTCATGTCCGCTATAGAGGCGGGTTCCGCCTGCAGTGCGGTCGGGATCAACCAAGCCTTCGCGCTCATAGACGCGCAGGGTTTGTGGGTGCAGCCCGCACAGCTGGGCAGCTACCGAGATGGCATATACACCTTGTGCTGCGTCAGGCCAGTCCATCACCGCATCCCCAGCCAGGGCCAGATCGCTTCCATCAACCGGGTGAGCTCAACGGCTGTGGCCGATGAGAGATTGCTCCTTGCTTCGGCGGGACGACCGATGTGCACGGGCCCGGCGACCAATGGCGCCGAGCCGAGGGGGAGGGCGTCACCGCCGAGCACCACCGGTTGGGTCGTGGCGTTCCAACCGGCGGATCGGCGCAGGCGGATCGACACTGCCGCTTGGGTGGGCCGCGCCTGGAAAGCGGTGGGCTCTCGGCGTGCTCGGTCGTAGCGGGCCCGCCGCTCGGGACTGCTGAGGACCTCGTAGGCCTCCGTGATCTCATGGAATCGCCGCGAGGCGTCAGGGTCTTCGGGGTGGGCATCGGGATGCACGTCGTGCGCCAACTTTCGATAGGCACGGCGGATCTGCTGGGCAGTCGCCTCGGGCGGCACCTGAAGGCGCCGGTACATCCGATCACCACTGCATGGATCAGCTGGCATAATCTAAGTCGCCTCTTGCAGATTTCTGATGATCAGCTATCATAACAGTTGTCTCCTAAGGAGCAAGAGGAGGCACAGAGTCAGCGGTGGATCAAGTGTGAAAGAAAGGAGAAACTCCGCCATGCTGATGCGAACCGACCCCTTCCGCGACCTCGACCGGCTTACCCAGCAGTTCTTCGGCACCGCGACCCGCCCGGCGGCCATGCCTATGGACGCCTACCGGAAGGGAACCGATTTCTACGTACATTTCGACCTTCCAGGCATCGATCCCGACTCGATCGACCTAACCGTCGAGCAGAACGTGCTTACGATCCGGGCCGATCGTCCCCAAGTCTCGGTCGACGGCGCGGAGATGATCGTCAGTGAGCGGCCAACCGGGTCGTTCTCCCGCCAGCTGTTCCTCGGTGAGACTCTCGACGCCGACGCGATCGAGGCCGACTACCACGCCGGAGTGCTGACCTTGACCATCCCGGTGCGCGAGGCGGCCAAGCCCCGCAAGCTGTCGATCACAACCAGCGACGCCGACAAGCAGCTGGCAGCCACCGCGTCGTAGATAGCCAGGCCCGAGCCGCTGGTGTGTCGGAGCTGTGATGGAGACGACACGGAGTGGATTCAGCGAGTCGCAGCGGGCTGGCCTCGAGGTTCGCCAAGCCGACCAGGACCGAACCCTGGCTGGTATGCATCGGCTCGAGGCCATGCTGGCTGCGGCCGCTCCGGGCCGTGAGCAGGACTGGCGCGCCGGCGTGCTGGCCGCTTTGGCGGCTCTCGACGACGCTACCGCCGAAGAAGCCGATAACGCCGGGTCACCCGATAGCTTGCTGTCGGATCTGGCCCGAACCCAGCCTTGGCTTCGAAACCGGGTACGAGGGGTGCGCCTTAATTACCAGCAGCTGCGCGGCGCGCTCAGCTCGGTTAGAGCCGAGTTGGAGGGAAGTACCGGAACGGCAGACTACGCGGATGTCCGCCAGCGGCTCGGTTGGATCCTGACCGGGCTGCGCCATCAGCGAGCCCGGGAGTCCGATCTCATCTACGAGGCCTACTACGACGCCTTCCGCACAGACCTGATCGCCGAGTCGCTCCGAGCCGATGATCGGCCAGAGCAGCCGGGCGAACATCACCATCAGTAACAGAACAACGGCTTCGCCGGAAGCGCAAGATCGAGCGTCATGCCGCCCATCGCGTCAAATGCTGGCGGGATGTGGCGCCTGTCCCGGACCCGACACCCACGGAGCAACCCGCAGGCGCTTCCCCTTCTGCGCGGGTCTCCTCCGGGCCCGGCAGCTGGACTGGCCGGTCAGCAGCAGGGTGCTTGGTTCTTGAAGCCCCGGGCGATGCCGGATGAGCGTCTCGGTGCCACCGCGGTCCGGTTGAAGTACAAGCGACCGGACAGCGGCCGCTATCCGCTGAGCAGGTCGTGTGGGTTCAACTCGAGCGTGGGGTGTCTCAACTTGGCCATCGCTCGGGCTTCGATCTGGCGTATACGTTCGCGGGTCAGGTTGAAATGGGCACCGACTTCGTCAAGGGTTCGGGGCTCACCGCGGTCGAGGCCGAACCGGAGCTGGAGGATGACTCGCTCCCGCTCATCGAGAACCACGAGCAACTTGGCCACCTCACCGGCGAGAAGCGACGCGGCGGCCGCCTCGAAAGGCGACGCGGCGGAGCGGTCTTCGATGACGTCACCGAGCTCGGAGTCGCTCTCGGCCCATGGCGTTTCGGAGAGTGATACTGGCTCGCCGGCGTAGCGGATGATCTCGATCAGCTTGTCTTCGTCCAACTCGAGGTCTTGCGCCAGCTCAGCGATGGTCGGGCGGCGGCCGAGTTTCGCCTCGAGCCGGGCCCGGGACTTGGAAACCCGGTTCAGGAGATCCCCGGCATGAACTGGGAGCCGCACCGTGCGCCCGGTGTTGGCGATCCCTCGGGTGACGGCCTGGCGTATCCACCAGGTGGCGTAGGTCGAGAACTTGAAGCCTCTTCGCCAGTCGAACTTCTCCACCGCGTGGATCAGACCGAGGTTCCCTTCTTGAACCAGGTCCAACAGGGGCAGCTGGGAGCCCTGGTACTTCTTGGCGATGGACACCACCAGCCGCAGGTTGGCCGTGACAAAGGTGTCGGCGGCATCGTCTGCTTGGCGGACGAGGCGGCGCAGCTCGCGTTGTCGCGACGGGGTCAGCTCTTCGTTTCGGGACAGTTCAACCCGGGCATCGCGGCCGGCTTCCACCGTCTGAGCCAACCGGACCTCATCAGTCCTGGTCAGCAGGGCGTACTTCCCGACGTCGTTCAAGTAGAGCCGAACGAGGTCCTCGTCGGGCTGGACAGCACGCTTGTTGAGCACTCGTCCTCGTCTCTAGCTGTTGTCGAGACACTGCCCAAACGAAGAGCGGAAGGTGTCCAGCGTTCATAGGCTACTTGATCGACCCTCCCTCCCAGAGCGGTCGGTTCAAGGGTTCCCGCTCTGGCCGACGCGACCACGGGTCGCGAACTTTCGATCACGTATCCAGACTGCTAGGTCTGGTCCCTGCGGGTTTGTCGCGCCGGTGTCGTGACAAAAGAGATACCCTGGACTGCCAGGTCGGGAATGGAACCCTGCCGGTTTACGGCTGAGCCCTCGGGGCTTTGGAGGTGATCCCGCCGTGTCGGACCTGTCCGATGTATCTGAGCCACCCGAAACAGTCGACGAGAAAGTTCTACGCCTTCGAGGCGAGGGCCAACCGTACGCCCGCATCAGCCGAGACCTGGGTCTTGACCGACGCGCTGACGCCCAGCGAGCTTTCATGCGGGCGCTGCGCCAGCTGCCGGACTCGGACGCCACGCGGGTCCGGGCGGAGGAGATGTCA
Source organism: Acidimicrobiales bacterium (assembly GCA_036378675.1). Lineage (NCBI taxonomy): Bacteria > Bacillati > Actinomycetota > Acidimicrobiia > Acidimicrobiales > Acidimicrobiales bacterium. The sequence goes on along the minus strand of DASUWA010000023.1, from coordinate 43,831 downwards.
CGCTTGGACCGCTTGGCCGAGCGGGTTCGCGCCGACACCAGCAGGAACGAAATGGAGAGGGCCCGACAGCTGAAGACGATCGAGCGAATGCGAACCCAGGTCGGCGAACACAGCTGAAAAGTTGGAGTCGGACGCGCGACCGATCAGACGGTAGCGGTGACAGAGCGGTCCATTCGGTCCCAACGGTCCGCACCACGTAGGGAAGCAACGCCAACTCGCGGGCGGTCTTGACAGCTGTGGCCACGTCGCGTTGACGCTGGGCGCAGATGCCGGTCGCCTTACGGGCCCGGATCCGGCCTCGATCGTTGATGAACCGCTTGAGTAGACCCACATCCTCGTAGTCCACCCGGGTCGCGTGCCGTTGACAGAAGACGCAGAACTTCCGTCTACCCCGCCGGGGGCCCCCGCCGGTGGCGGCCGGTTTGGGCCGACGGTCTTTGCCCTTCTTCTTCTTCATCACTTTCAGGTTGCGCGCCATCGGCTACAGTGGCCGGCGAGGGTAGCTGCGATAACGAGATTTCCCTCCGGCCCGTCCAGGGCCAGGCCACGACTCGTGTGATCCCCGAGTCGAATTAGGCCAGGAAAGGAGGGGATCGCTAATGGCAACCGGCACCGTGAAATGGTTCAACTCAGAAAAGGGTTTCGGTTTCATTTCCCAAGACGATGGCGGTCCTGACGTGTTCGTTCATTTCAGCGCCATCTCCGGCAATGGGTACCGCAACCTCGAGGAGAACCAGAAGGTCGAATTCGAGACCACTCAAGGACCCAAGGGCCTCCAGGCCAGCAACGTCACGCACATCTGATATAGCGCCGTCGCTGTCGATGGCGCCGAGGTCTCACTCGTCGGCCTCGGCGCCGCCCGGCCCCGGAGGCCGAACGACGCCTAAGGCCTTGGGCGGGCGAGAAATCGAGCGGGCCGCGCTGCCTTAGGCAGGCGCCCGAGGTCAGCACCCCTGCGCGACGAGCGAGCTCGGCGTCTCGAGTCTCGACACCGTCAGCAACCAAGCCCCACTAGACCCGGATGCAAGCCGCCGCCGGCGCGTGAGAAGACGCCGGACGCGGCCGGCGCCGTTAGGCGTCAGCTGGGTCTGGGCCCGACCAGCGGCGTGACATGAGCGAAATGACTACGGTCGTTCCAGCGAGCGAATGCCCGGGCCAGCGGCCGTGGTCCTTCGATGCGGATGGCGTCGTCGGCTGTCGCCTCGGCCCAGCTGAGATGCCCCATGTGCCAACGCGCGAACCGCTCCGGATCGGCGCTGATAACCAAATCCTCCTCGCCGGCGTAAGTGGCGCACACCTCGCCCCGACCGTGCTCGATCAGCCACCAGAACCGCGACTCCTTCTTCGGCTGACCGGCGAAGTCGAAGCGGATCACCAGCCGCCGGTCAGGGACGCGATCAGCGGCCAGGCTGTTGCACATCGACCACAACGCGACATAAGGGTCGAGGTGCTCGGGCGCCGCCTCCAGCCACCGGGCGCCCCACTCGCCCAAGGCGACACACACGTCCCAGAGGTCCTTCCCCGCCTCGGTGGGCAGATAGCGGTGGCCCCGACCGCGCGCGACCGGGCGGCGCTCGATCAGACCGTGGCGTTCCAGCCAGTACTGCCCCACACCGATCGGGCAGTACTGGCCGTCGCCGCGCACGGCGCCAGTGTGGCACCATCCCCGCGCGACCTCTAGTCCAGATCTTGGACTTGCCCGGCCGGCACGAGACGGAGAACCTAATCAAGACGAAAGGAGGACTCGGTGAGCACTACCGCAGAGAACCAGGCGATCGACCAGACGGCGCTGGCCGAACTCGAAGGGGACTTTCGGGGTGAGCTGATCAGGCCCGGAGACGCTTCTTACGACGAGCGCCGCAAGATCTGGAACGGGTCCATCGACCGACGCCCGGCGCTCATCGCCCGCTGCGCGGGGGTGGCCGACGTCATCGCCGCGGTGCTCTTCGCCCGACGGACCGAACTTGTTGTGGCGGTGCGCAGCGGCGGCCACAGCTGGCCGGGCCTGTCGGTGTGCGACGGCGGGATGGTGATCGACCTGTCGCTCATGAAAGGCATCCGCGTCGACCCCGAAGCCCACACCGTGCGAGCGGAGGCCGGTGTTCTGTTAGGCGAGCTCGACCGGGAGACCCAGGCGTTCGGACTGGTCGTGCCGGCCGGCGTCGTCACCCACACTGGCCTGGCCGGACTGACGCTCGGCGGAGGGATCGGCCACACCATGCGCCGCTACGGCCTTACCATCGACTCCCTCCTCTCCGTCGACCTGGTCGCCGCCGATGGCCAGTTCATCAAGGCCAGCGAGACTGAGAACCCCGAGCTGTTCTGGGGGGTGCGGGGCGGCGGCGGCAACTTCGGGATCGTCACCTCCTTCGAGTTCCGCGCCCACCCGCTCGGCCCCACGGTCATGGCCGGCCCGGTGTTCTGGCACATGCGCGACGCTTACGAGGTGCTGCGCTTCTACCGGGACTGGATCACCGACACCCCCGATGAGCTCACCACCATCGTCAATTTCCGCAAAGCCCCGACCTCACCGCTGATCCCCGAGGATCTGCAAGGCAAGCCAATCGTCGCCGTCCTGTGTACCTACGCCGGGCCCATCGAGGACGGCCAGAAGGTGATCGAGCCACTCAAGCGCTTCCGCACGGTCGTCCACGACCTGTGTCAACCCAAGCCGTTCGTCGCCCACCAGGCGATGCTCGACCCCGGCCTCCCTCACGGCTGGTGGTATTACGCCCGCTCCTGCGACGTCGCCCAACTCACCGACGACGTCATCGACATCACCGTCGACCACTCCCTGCGCATCCGCTCACCCCGCACCACCTACCCGATCTTCCAACTCGGCGGCGCCATCCGAGCGGTCGGCGACGACGACACGGCCTTCAACGGGCGCGGCGCCGGCCACACCTACAACATCAACGGCATCGCGCCCGGCGACAAAGGCGAAGGCTTCGATGAAGAGCGCGAATGGGCCCGCGGCCTATGGGAAGCCCTCGCCCCCTACCACTCCAGCGTCTATGTCAACTTCTTGATGGACGAAGGCGAAGACGGCATCCGCCGCGCCTACGGGCCCGCCAAATACCAGCGGCTCAAAGAGGTCAAGAACACCTACGACCCAGACAACTTCTTCCGGCTCAACCAGAACATCCCACCGGACAGTCGTTCCCCCACGATGACGGGTCTCGAGTGACCCACGAGTGGCTCTGCGATGACTGCAGTTGAACTCGATCAAGAGCGGACGATCCGCGAAATCCTGAGCTAGGGCCGCCGAATTCCTAATCCGGACGATCCACACGTTCCGCGGGCCAGTCTCCACAGGGATGGCCGAGGGCGACACTTTGCAGAGAGGCTCGGTGTCACGATTGACGCTTGTGTGAGCGCCAATCGTCAACCGGGACTCCCGGTCTACCTGCTGCCCGCGAACCTTCGACGAGGAGACAAGAAGCGCCGAGCGCGACACGTATCGTCGAGGTCGGCGCTCAGCTTCGACCCGGTTCCGAGGAGAGATATTCCTGATACGTTCGAACAGCTTGCAAGCGCTTCTTTGACCCAGGTCCTTCCGTTGTGACGCGCCGAACGACTCAGCTATCGGGCTATGTCATCCTCGCGGCTGCGGACACCACGTTCGCCGCCAGGAGAATGCGCCGCGTCCGCTGGCTGAGCAAGCCGGCGTTGATGCCGGTGTTGGCGGCTGTTGCGATCGCCGAAGAGACAAGCGCCGGCGCTGCTCAGACGGATCCCCTGATGCTCGCCGGACTAGGGCTCTCCTGGCTCGGAGATATCGCTCTGCTCGGAGAAGGTGATGGTCGCTTCACGGTTGGCCTTGGCTCGTTCCTAACTGCACACTTCTTCTATCTGCTGGCGTTGCGCCGTCGACACAAGGGTGTCCTCCGCCGTCGGGTTTGGATCACCGGGAGCTACGGCTTGGTCTGGTTGATCCTGAACGCGGTGCTCTGGAACCGCACCGGCAGCCTGCGCTTCCCTGTGTTGCTGTACGGAACTGCTCTATCGGGGATGGCGCTCGCGGCACTGGATACCGGCAGCCCCGCCACCGCCGTCGGAGGTGCGGCCTTCCTGCTCTCGGACACCATCCTCGCGTTAGACAACTTTGATGTGGTGAGGGTGCCGGCGGCCGATGCCATCGTGATGGCCAGCTACACCGCTGCCCAGGCCCTGATCGTCTTGTCCCAAATAAGGACGGAGAACAGGCATGGCGGGCCGTGAAAGAGAAGATCTCCGGTGCTCTCGCTGGACAACGCAACGGCACCGTGGATGCGCCCGGCTAACCCTTTGGGCGACTGTACGGACTTCCTGGTTGCCGGAAGCGATCACTTGCGCGTCGGGACCGTTGCGGCTTTCTCGAACAGATGTCTGGAGCAGGTACATCAGGCTTGAGTCGGTGGGTCGCAACGACTCACGACACGAAGTGACGACCGGTCGGCGAGTTCGAACCGCGACCGAAGCCTGCATAGCCTGGGAATAAGTCGAGCCCATGGCTACCGCCTGATACGCAGTAGGGAGTTACGGCATATAAGGCTCGGTCGGCGGATCTTGGTGCCCGACCGGGCTATCGACGATTTGCTCGATGGTGCTGGTCTTCCAGGGCCGCGTGCGAACGGACGGAGAAACGCTCTGGCTGTAACCCCTGCATATATCTGACAGTGAGATGTCAGGCCTCGCGAAGGTCGACCGCGATTATTCGGCGGGGCCCTGCCGCCGACCCGCCCGTTTTGCGCGTCGGGCCAACGGGTCCGCGGCCGGCGTGCCGCGGCCGGCTCCTGACGGGCCCGACTCGAAGGTGTTCGACTCGCCTTTGGGCTGGCACCTGGGACCTATCCGACGTGTCATCCGGGAGTTCGGATTGGCCCTCATCACGCTCGGCGTGATCGTCTTGCTGTTCATCGCCTACCAGCTGTTCGGCACCAACCTGACCGAGGCACGCAACCAGACGCAGCTCGCCAAGCAGTTCGGCACGACGGTGGCCACCGGGGCGCCGATCAAGACCGTCACACCCGATTCGGTCCCCGACGCCCTTCCGGCCACCCCGCCCGGTGGCGCCGTCGAGCACCTGGTCATCCCCTCGATCCACGTGGACAAGTTCGTCGTGGAGGGGGTGGACGAAGCAGACCTGCGGCGCGGCCCCGGCCACTACCCCGGGACGGCTTACCCGGGCCAGAACGGCAACGCTGCCATAGCGGGCCACCGCACCACCTACGGCGGGCCCTTCTTTGAGCTAAACGGGGTCAAGCCTGGAGACCCCATCCTCATCACGGACCTCAACGGCCGGACCTGGACCTACATAGTGCACAACCAGGAAGTCGTGAGCCCCAATGACGTGTCGGTGCTCGACGCGACGACGTTCCCACAGCTCACCCTGACCACCTGCAACCCCCGCTTCTCAGCGGCCCAGCGGCTGATTGTCTTCGCCCGGCTGCAGGGCCCCCCCGGTGTCGTTGAGTCCCCGGCTGCGGTTTCCGCCGGCGCGTCTAAGACCCTCCGTCACGACGGCTCCAGCGGCAATGCCGACACCGTCGGGTTCGGCACCTCGACCAATCTCGGCAGCGGCCGCTCCAGCGCCTGGGCTCCGGCCATTCTGTACGGGCTATTGGCCATCGGCACCTGGCTTCTCGCCCGGCTGGTGTCCAAACGCTCCCGCCGCTGGTACCGGGGCGGGGCCTTCACCATCGGGATCGCTCTCGGCCTGATCCCGCTCTGGCTCTGCTTCGAAAACGTGAGCCTGCTGCTGCCCCAAAGCATCTAGGTCTGGGCTTCCTTCCCCGGTACGTCAGGACTCTGAGGCCGCGTCTCGAAGATCGGCCACCCCACCTCGGTCCTCCACGCCGACTCGTCGTTAGTGTCTTGCGGTCCGACCACGTAGTACTCGCGGATCAGTCCATCGACGGCCACGGCGTGCTCGGTCACGTACGTAGCAAGTGCCCCGTAGGATCGGTCCAGGTCAGAGTGGGAGCCGCTGTGAATGATCACGGCGAGCTCCGCCCCCGGCACCGACATCTGTCCCACCCGTCCCACTGGCCGCACCCCACCGGTCATGGGGAGGAAGAGGGTCGCGGCGCCACGCTCTTCGGTGAACAGCTCATTGGCGTAGATACCGCCGGGCGCGCCACAAGCGACGACGCCTTGCGCGGCCAGCGTTCCCGCGAGCTCCCCCAGCGCTCCGTGATACCAGGCCCCCAGATCCCCGAAGTCCACGACGGACGTGATCGCTGCCGCCTGGGTCGCCGGAACCTTGCGGTGCTCGATCAGCGCCGGCGGCGAGGGGTGCTCGAGAAGGTCACGTAACGAGGCCACGGCGCGCTGAGTCTCGGCCAAGCTCTCCTCCAAACGGGCAAGGTGAGCGGAGATGAGCTCTGAACGGGCCTCCTGGTCGGAGGCCCGGAGCACTGATCCGATGTCCTCGAGCGGCATGTTCAGCTCCCGGAACCGTCGGATCACCTGGGCGATCGGGATCTGGTCGCTCGCATAGCGCCGGTAGCCGGTGAACGGGTCGACCTCGGCTGGTTCGAGAAGGCCAGCCCGGTGGTAGTGGCGCAGGGTCTTGACGCTGAGGAACGTGACCCGAGAGAAATCGCCGATCGTCAACGAGCCGTTCACCGACCCAGTTTCAACCCTCCCCCAGGGGGAGAGTCAACCCCGCAAGGACCCCTTGACTCTCCCCCAACGGCACCGCCCATCGTGACGTTGTCGGCCACCGGGACCGATCAGAGCAAGGAGGAAACCATGCCTATTGCCACCGAACTGCGAGGCGTGGTGGGCGAGTTCGTCGCGGCCGTCAACGCCTTCGACCTCGACCGCATCGTTGACACGTTCACCCCCGACGCGTACGTCAACGACATCAGTCGCGAAATGTGGGGCACCGGTGCCATACGTGCCTTCATGTCCAAGGAGATCGTCGGGGACCACGTGACGATGGACGTCCGCGAGGTCCTGGACCATTACGGCGACATCATCGTCCGTGCCCGCATCGACGGGACCTATGACAAAACCAACCTGCCCGATGAACTGGTGTTGACCAGCTACTTCGGGATCTGTGACGACAAGATCACCAGCCTCACGATCATCGCCAATAACCCAAGCCCCTATTGAGCAATCTTGCTTGCTACGGGCCCGCCTCGCCTCGGACCCACTTCACCAACTGCAAAACGACCACTGCGTTAGCCGGCGACGCAGAGTCGAACGCAATGCCTCCCAGAGTCAGCCGGGAAGCCGGAAAGGAATGCGCAAAATGAGCACCCTAGTAACCACCGAGTTCTTCGCCCAGCCAGGACGAGGGGACGATGTCGCCAAGCTTCTGCTCGAGATCCTGGGAGAGAGCCTGAACCACGACGGCTGCGAAATCATCCGGATCGTGCGCGATCAGGACGACTCGGACCACGTCGCCGGGGTTACGCAGTGGACCGAGCGCCACAACTACGACGACTACCTCTCATGGCGTACGCAGCACGGATTTACCGCCACGTTCGAGGCCATGCTCGTCCAGCCCTTCGTCATTCACTACTACGACACTGCGTACCTTGGAGAAGGCACTGCTTTCGTGGGAGCGACTCAAGCATCGGATTAGGAACCGGCAGTTCGCTGCAAGCCAAACCAGTCGTCGAGTGCTCCCCATGATTCGAATTCACTTAATCGCTGACGCTCAGGCTTGGGCAAACACAAGACGTCGTCACAAAATCTCGCGGTAGTCACCGGTGAGTTCCTCGGGCAGCTGGAAAGGAGCCACGGTCCTCTCACGATCGACGGCATGTGGGGTCTGCGCTTCCTGGCAGGCTCCCTGAACGTCGTGGCAGGCGCTGTGTACTTCACTGCGGGCCCGGACCACGAAGCCGACGGTCTCCTCGGCGACATCGTCACCAACTCCTAGCTCCCGTGCAGAGCGGGGTGCGGGATCTCCTCCGACCCGCACCCCGCGAGCACTGTCGCCTGGCGATTCGCTGGGTCACCCACCATCTGAGTCCTCGGGGTATCTCCTCAGGGGAGCCCGAGTATGTCGGCGGCTTCAGCCGGGGTAGCTACCGGGCGGCCCGCGGTGCGGCACAGTTGGACTGCCCTATTTACGAGTTCGGCGTTGGTGGGATTGTCCGGACCGGCGTAGAACTCGAGGCCCAGGTGGATGTGGCCCCCCATTTGGAGGGCCGCGCCGGCGATTTCGCTGGACGTCACGTCCCCTCCCACTAATGAAACCGCCCAGGGCAGGTCGCATCCTTCCAACAGATCCATATAGGCAGCCAGCGCTGCTCGGGTCGGCGGCAAACCAAACGGCGAGCCGTAAAGGCCCTCGTCGTTGGAGAAATACAGCTTGACCATGGCGCCCGCTGGGAGTCGTCCGGCGCGCCACCACGCCAGAGTTGTCCGCAGAAACCCCGGTTCGTAGATGGCCAGACTCGGACCGAGCCGGTGGTCACGACAGATCTCAAACGCTCGTCGAATGGTCTCGAAGGAGTTGGCGTAGACAAACTCGCCGACTGGTATCCCGTCCTGATCGGCGGAGCCGAGGTTGACCGAACCCGGGTCTGTGAGCCCGATTCTCAGCATGCCGCTTTCGGCTAGGGGGATGAGGTGCTCGTAGCTGATGCTCTTCCCGAAGTGGACGGTCGGATAGACAAGGGCGTCTGAGCGCTCGGCCAAGACCGGGCGCCATCCCTGCAGGTAGCGCTCGGCCGCTTCGTTTTCGCTAACCCCCGTAACGTCGATGTGGTTGTGGATGATCGCCGCGCCGGCTTCGATGCTGGCGAGGGCATCGCTGGCTACTTCCTCCGGCGAACGAGGCACGTGAGGGTTGCGCTCCCGGGGAGTGAAACCGTTGATCGCGGCCTCGATGATCACGGGAGCATCGGTCATGATCCGGAGAACAGTAACGGGTCGAGGCCGGACTCACGGCGCTTAGATAGGGCGGAATGTCGCGGTACCTCTTAGAGAAACCGACCGGGAAGTGACCCGTTACCCGATCGGAGACTTGTTTGATACGAAATCCTCGGTGAACGGGAGTAAGAACCGGATCGCTCAGCGTCACTCACCTCAGAGTGAATCCCACATGGAGTCGGACATCCTGAGACGCTCCCCTGCCTCTCAAGTCCCCATCGACCGGCCCAGATTACGGGTGGTAGCGAGTCGCCGGGTTGAAGGTAACTGGCAGACCGCGTCGGGTGACGGGTTGGGATCCGGGCCAGAGACAGCAATGCTCACTCGAGCTGAGCCGTCTCATGATTGAACTCGTCTCGGAGAGACCTGACCGAGTGGTGTGCCGACCGGTCGGTGACTTAGACATCTACTCGGTTGATGCATTCCGCCGCGTCATTGGCGACGTGACCCGCAGCGGCGTGGCGCTGAAGATCGATCTGATGCACTTGACCTACATAGATGTAGTTGGAGCGAGAGCAATCAGCAACGCAAGCGGATACGTCAGCAGCGGAGGATCTCCCACGCTTGTCGTCGGCGGGACTCGAGCGATTAGGAGAATGGTCGACTACGCAAGCGAGAGGTCATCCTAGACACGGCGAGAGGAGGGGACGGGAGACAGCGCACCTGAACCTCCGCTTTCAGGTGCGCTGTCGTTGATCGTTGTCGGCCCCGGTGCTCGCGATGGAGCGACTCACCGGGGCCGACAACTAGAACTCGGGACGTCTACAGCGGAGGGAACTGGGAGTTGGGTACTGGCGCCGCGAGGTTGGCGGTTGGAGCGTCCTGGGTGAAGCCGATGACCGCGTCGAAGCCCTTGACGAAGAGCAGGTCGGCGTAGGATTGCTGGAATTGACCAGGCGGCGAGGGCGGGGCGATGCTCACCGCGAGTACGCGTCTTCGGTGACGCTGTGCATAGTTGTGTCAAACGACCGATCTGGTCTTGTTCTTGGCGATGAGGGGGCCCCTCACGGACGCCCGGCGTGCGGCACAGCGACCCGTTGAAAAAGAACGATGCCGTTCGAGGCGCCGCTGCCGCCGTACTCGTTGGCCACGATGTACAGGGTGCGCCCGTCGTCGCCGCCGAGCATGCAGGAAAAGCACCCTCGATCCGTTTCGACCGTCTCGAGCACCTGACCCCCCGGGGCGACCCGCGTGCAACTCTGCTTGGGCACGCTGGCGTACCAGATCCCGCCCTCAGCGTCCGCGCAGATTCCATCGGGGGCAGCACCGGGTCCGAGATCAGCCCACACCCGCCGGTCGATCAACTCGCCGGAGTCGGTGATGGTCCACGCGGTCAGCCGGTCTGCGTGCGACTCGGCTACGACGAGGGTGTCGTCGCCCAACACGGCCATCCCGTTGGGGAACCACACGTCGTCGGCAACCTGGCTGCTGGTCCCATCGGGCAGCACGACGGCCACGATCCCCGGCTTGGGCTCCTCCCACGGCATCGAGCCAGGCATGTCGACCCAGGCCCGACCGGCGCCGTCGACGACGATCTCGTTCAACGGCTGACCGGTGGCGCCGTACGGTTCCAGGGCCGGGCCCGCCACCACCCCGCCTGGCGTAGTGGTGACGAGCCTGCCATCGGGGAGCCAGTCGATCGAGAACGGCAGTCCGTTCACCCTTGCGGCGACATCACGGTTCCCGTCTGCGTCGAAGACCAGTATCTCCCCGGCCAGCCAGTCGCACATCCAGAACCGCCCGTCGTGCCACCGGGGGGACTCGCCCATCTGAATTCCACTTGCGAATAGCTCTGCCATACCCGAATAGACGCTAAGCGGCGCCAATCCTCATCGGACTTCGTCCACTGGTACGAGCGGCGCGGTCCCCGCGGACCGGCGGAGAGCGAGGGGGCGTCGTTTTCCGGGAGCGTTATGCCGCACGTTCGCGAACACCCCTCAGCGCGAACAGGATGCCCAACCCCAAGACTGTTGGAGGAAATCAGCCCGCGGTGGGCGGACCGAGCGGCCGTGTCTCACTCCATTCGAGGATGATCTGGCGGTCCGCTATGTACCAGTTCCGATCGACCTTGGTGAAGATGTCCAAATAGCGCAGCCAGGCCACCATCATCATGCGGGTTCCGCCTTCGGTGTAGACGTGATGAGCAATGGTGTAGCTGTCACCGGTCGCTCGGTTCGCGCCAAGTATGACCGTACTTTGGCCGTTGAAGTGCATAGTGGCTTGATAGCGGTTCAGGTCATCGAATACTGGAGACAGCGCCTCTCGGCCTTGCAGAACGTAGTTCGCTTCGGAGTCCGGGCCGTCCATGTACACCGCGAAGCGGGCGTCTTCGGTGAACAGCGCCTTCTGTCCTTCCGCGTCACGGGTGTCCGCACAATGGGCGTACGCGTCGAAGAGCTCGCGAATGGCGAGGCGGTCGGCGGCTTCATCCGGCGAGAGCGTCGAGTCCGATGCCATCGCTCAGGCGTAAACCGAATCCGGGAAAGCTGGGTCGAGCGCGATTGATCGGGGATTTGTGGCGCGCTCCTGTCGATCGGGGCGGGCGTCGGAAGTTTCCATCAACACTCCTTTCGTCTGGTTGGAAGCCCCGGAGGTCAGGCGGCCGATCGCAATGACTTGATCTCCGAGCTGGTGCCGATGTGCTTCAACAGCCAAGACCAAGCTGGAGATGCCAGCGGCGAAACTGAAAATGCCAAAGACCTCGACGAGAGACACTGCACCGATGTCGGGTCGCGCAAACAACACGATGCCCAGCGCGATCGAGAGCATCCCCGAGATCCCGAACAACGCCCGCCTGCCGGCAGCTTCGCCCGACCCGAACACCATCGCGACCTCCCAGGCACCAGTCACCACAGCCCACGCGGCAATCCAAATCGTCAACACGTACGCAGTGATCCCCGGCCAGGCCAGGGCGACGATCCCGGCCGCTCCGTCGAGCGTGGCCAGAATGAGACGGCCAAGAACCGGCCCGACCCGGTCCTGGGAGAACGCCGACGCGGCCTGCCAGATCCCACTGGTGAAGGCGCCGATGGCGAAGACGATCACTACCGCGCCAATTGTGATGCCGGGCCAGGCGATAGCGATGACGCCAACAGCCACCGCCAACAAGCCACGCCAGACCAGCGACCGTGAGACAGCACTCAGCATGACGCACGCCTTCCTTTCACTTAGCTCTTGGCCGGGGGTTGCAGAGTTGCAGTAGCCCAACCCTTACGCTGGGCCGTTACACTGTAACGGACCGCACGTTACACTGTATCGGGTGCCCGGTCCAGCAAAATCTCAACTCAAGCTCACCGATGAGGGGATCGCTCGAACAGCCCTCGAGGTCCTCGCACACCAAGGTGTGGCTGGCCTGTCGTTCCGCAGGGTCGGCACCGAGCTTCGGACATCGCACATGGCGGTGCACCGATATTGCGGCAGCTTCGAGGGCATGTTGGATTTGTGCGCCGACTACCTCGCCGAGCAATTGCCGGAGGTCGATCCGCAGCTCCCGTGGTCGAGCGCTACCGAGTTGATGTACACCGCCCTCTACGAGACCATGGCCGAACATTGGGGCCTCATCGCCTTGATGCGAGGCCGACCCTGGAGAGGTCCGAACATGATCCGACGGTTCTCGGAGCCTATGGTCGCGGCCAGTCTGGCAGCGGGGCTCAACGCGCAAAAGGTCGTTGAGTGTCACCGGGAGCTGTACGTGTTCGCGGTGGGCTGTGCGCTTACTCACGAGATGTTCGGCCCCACGGATGCACTCGAGGCTGTCGACGAAGGTGACTTTCCCGCGATGGCTTCGCTTCACGACATTCAGACCCAACCCGATCAGTCCGACAAGGACAGATTCCTGCGAGGCATACGCACGCTCATCACTTCGTGGGACCCTCAAGCCGGCACACGCAAGCCCCCGGGTCCTCGCCCGAATACCCCACGTCGCTCCTCCCACAGAGCGAGCTAGCCATCGACAACCCCCGATCCTGCGGGGTCAGCGGCGAAGAACTAACCCAAGGGGTTTCGCCCATTGACGGCTCCGTCGCGCTGGAGCTACTGCCGGACTCTCCGCCCCGCGAGCGTCGACTGGGCGATGTCCCGCGGACCATTGTTGCGCTCTTCGTCCTTGCGTGTGCCCAGCTGCTCGTCGGCCTGGAGAGCTCTGGAGTTCGGAGGAGCGAGCGTGCTGTGCTCCGGCTCGGTGGTCATGCTTCCTCCGCTGCTGCGCGAAGCTCACAGGAGCAGCCCAGTTGGTCCTGGTGCTATTGCCCGCAGCAATCGCCGTGGCAATGGCCGCGAGCCGGCGGTTCGGGGCTGTTGGACGGCTGCTGTTTGCGACCGTGGTCGGAGTTGCCGTCGGCAAGCTCGATAGCCACCTTCTGCTCCGCCACTCCCATCCTGAGACGTGGCCGCAGTTTCTCGCCGGTCAAAACGGGGTCTTCGCCGTAGCGTTCCCACCAGTTGCGTGGTTCTTGGGGGCGGCGGCCATCCTGACTGTGTGCGGAGGCGAGGGCAGGCAACAAAACTGCGTGAAGCTCCCTAGGAATTGAAAAACCCCGCCAGGCACTGGTCCCGACGGGGTTTCGAGATGTCGGGACGCTCCCATTTGAGAGCATCCCTTGGTGGGATGATCCCGAAACCCCGAGACCTGCGATTAGCAGCGTCTTCTGACGAGAGGTCCACAGGTTCAGGATGCGATTGTCCACCCCACCTGGTTGGCTCTCCCTTGTGTCGTGGCTAATTCATGATAATCTTCATCTTGATTTCCGAACAAGGGGGAACCGTGGGTTGGGACTTCGCCACTGACCCGGACTTCCAGGCCAAGCTGGACTGGGCCGACGACTTCGTGCGCAACGAGTGCGAGATGGTCGATCGGGTCATCGACCATGCCTGGGACATGTCCGATCCGGTCCGCCAGGCACTCATCCCGCCCCTGCAGGAGAAGGTGCGAGCCGAAGGCCTGTGGGCCTGCCACCTCGGCCCCCGGCTGGGCGGTCCCGGCTACGGCCAGGTCAAGCTGGCCCTCCTCAACGAGATACTGGGCCGCTCGCACTGCGCCCCCATCGTGTTCGGCTGCCACGCTCCGGACTCGGGCAACGCCGAGATCCTCGCCCACTTCGGCACGCCTTATCTCAAGGAGCGCTATCTGAAGCCGCTCCTGGACCAGACGGCGGTGTCGGCCTACTCGATGACTGAACCGGCCGGCGGCTCCGACCCGACCGGCTTCGTGACCCGAGCCGAGCTGGACGGGGAGGAGTGGGCGATCAACGGGGAGAAATGGTTCTCTTCCCACGCGAACTTCGCCGCGTTCCTGATACTCCTCGCCGTCACCGAACCCGATGCCCACCGCCACAGGCGCATGTCCATGTTCGTGGTACCGGCTGACACGCCCGGTGTGGAGATCGTACGCAACGTCGGGCTGTACGGGCACAAGCCAGGCCACGGGACTCACTCGTATGTCCGCTACCGCGAAGTCCGCGTCCCGGCCGATCACCTCCTGGGGGAGAGGGGCGAGGGATTCCTGGTGGCGCAGACCCGCCTTGGCGGGGGGCGGATCCACCACGCCATGCGTACCATCGGCCTGGTGCGCCAGGCCCTCAACGACATATGCGAGCGGGCCCTGTCGCGCTGGACCCAGGGCCAGACGCTGGCCCAGAAGCAGCTGGTCCAGGACATGATCGCCGAGTCGTGGATCCAGCTGGAGCAGTTCCGGCTGCTCGTCCTTCAGACGGCATGGAAGATCGACACGTACGAGGACTACCAAAGGGTGCGGGCAGACATCTCTGCCGTCAAGGCGGTGATGCCCAAGGTCCTGCACGACGTGGCCAGCCGGGCGGTGCAGATCCACGGCGCGCTCGGCGTCTCGTGGGAGATGCCCTATGCCGAATGGGTGCTCGAGTCGTACCACATGGGCCTGGCCGATGGGGCCACCGAGGTGCACCGCACCACCCTGGCCAAGCAGATACTCAAGGACCACCGGCCGACGGACGACCTGTTCCCCAGCCGGCACCTGCCGAAGCTCGAAGCCCGGGCCCGGGCCCGGTACGCCGCCGTCCTGAACGAGCACAGGCGGCCGTGACCTCCGCCGGCGAGACCTCGATCGGTGTCTGCGCCTACGACCTGTCGGCGTCCGATCTGGTGGAGCTGGCTCGCCAGGCGGACCGGGCCGGGTTCGAGTCGCTGTGGCTGGGCGAGCATGTCGCCCTCCCGGTCGGATACAGCAGCAGCCACCCGACGGCCGGCACCGCAGCCCACGAAAGACGGACCTCGCCCATCGTCGAGCCCGACACCCGGCTGACCGACCCCCTGGTCGCTCTCGCGGCGTGCGCAGCCGCGACTGAGAGGATCCGGCTCGCGACGGGCATCTACCTGCTCCCGCTGCGCCATCCGCTCCTGTCCGGCCGCATGGCCCATACCCTCCAGGACGTCTCCGGCGGACGCTTTCTGCTCGGCCTCGGGGCGGGTTGGCTGACCGAGGAGTTCGATGCCCTAGACGTGCCCTTCGCCGAGCGCTACGGGCGACTGGTCGAGTCGATCGCCTACATGAGGGCGGCCTGGCAGGGCGGTCCGTTCGACTTCGAGGGTCGCTACTACCGGGCCCAGCAACTGCAGCTGTGCTCCGATCCGGTCCGGGTCCCCTTGATCCTCGGGGGCAACACCGATGCCGCGCTCGACCGAGCGGCCCGGCTGGGAGACGGCTGGTTCTCTTCCGCCACCCCCTCCTTGGACGACGCCTGCCGGTACCGGGACCAGCTGCTGGACCGCCGCGCCGCGCACGGGCGGCACGGCGAATTCGAGGTGTACGTCCGGATCGCCAAGCCGGACCCCGAGACGGTGGAAGCCTACCGGGTCGAGGGCTTCGACCATCTGGTCGTATGGGCCGACCAGCTCTGGCCGGCCCACGGCACGGTGGAGGAGAAGCAGGTCGGGCTTTCGCTGATCGCAAGCGATCTGGGGCTTCGAGCCAGAGAGGAGTCTCCGAAGTGAAGCTGATTGTGCATTCGAGCAAGTGCGTGGGCCACGGGCGCTGCTACTCGGTCGCCCCCGGGATGATCGAGTACGACGATGACGGCTACGCCATCCGGGACCGGGCCATCCCGGTGGAGCCGGACGGGATCCCAGCCGCGCGGGAAGCGGTCCTGGCCTGCCCCCAGCAGGCCGTCGAGCTCATCGAGGGGTGAGCACGGAGACGGCGGCCGTCCGCCCGGGCGAGGAACTGGCCTGGGACCGGCTCCAAGGCTGGCTGCGCCCGCAACTGGCCAGGTTGGGCCTGGACACGGCCGCCCCGATGTCTGTGCTGCAGTTCCCCAACGGATCGGCCAACCTCACCTATCAGCTGTCGTTCGGGCCGCTCCGCCTGGTGCTGCGCCGACCGCCTTTCGGCCGGCTGGCTCCGGGCGCCCACGACATGCGACGAGAGCACCGGGTGCTCTCGCGTCTGTGGCGCGGCTACGACCGCGCTCCGCGGGCCTATCTCTTCTGCGACGACCATGACGTCATCGGCGGCGACTTCGTCGTCTCCGAGTACCGCTCGGGCGTGGTGGTGTGGGGAGAGCTGCCGCCGTCGATGGCCGAAACATCCGGGGCAGGCCGCCGAATCGGGCTGGCCGTGGTCGACGCCCTCGCCGATCTGCACCTCGTCGATGCGGCCGCCCTGGGCCTGGCCGATCTGGGCCGGCCGGACGGGTACGTCCAGCGGCAGATCGACGGCTGGACCAAGCGGTGGCGGCTCGTGGCGTCGGAAGAGCACGGCCCGGTGATGGAAGAGGTAGCAACCATCCTCGGCGCGTCAATCCCCGCGTCGCCGGGGGCGTCGATCATCCACAACGACTTCAAGCCCGACAATTGCCAGTTCGCCGAGGGCCGGCCGGATCGGGTCACCGCCGTGTTCGACTGGGACATGGCCACCGTGGGAGACCCCCTGGCCGACCTGGGCACCCTCCTCAACTACTGGCCCGACCCGGCCGACACCCCCGCTGACCGGGCCCTGTCCGTGGAAGGGCTCGAGCGGATCGGCCTGCCGACGCGCGCCGAGGTCGTCGAACACTACGGCGCCCGCACCGGGATCCCGACGGACACCATCGGCTGGTACGAGGCCTTCGCCTGCTGGAGGACGGCGACCGTCTGCCAGCAGCTGTACCACCGCTATGCGATCGGCGAGAGCGGCGACGACCGCATGTACCAGAGGGGCCTGCTCGTGGGGTCTCTGGCCAAGCGGGCCCTCCGCCTGGCCCTGCCGCTCAGCGTCTGAACCGAACGACGGCCGGCGATCACCACGGTGACGTTCCGCCGTCGACGTTGATGGTGGATCCGGTGATCCCGGCCCCGGCCTCCGACGCGAGGAGGGCGGCGACGGCGGCGACCTCCGCGACGGTGTTGAGACGCTTGGTCAACGCTTGGGCGGCGTAGCCCTCGAGGAACTGCTCGTAGCTGATGCCGGCGGCGGCCGCCGCCTGGGCTCCCGCCGTGCGGGTCAGGTCGGTCTCGACCGCCCCCGGGCATATGGCGTTGGCGGTGATGCCGACCGGGCCGTACTCCACCGCCACGGCACGGGTCAGCCCGTTGAGGGCGGCCTTGAACGTTGCGTAGTGACTGGCCTGGGGATGCAGCACGTGCTTGCCTTCGAGCGACGAGATGTTGATGATCCGCCCCCACCCGCCGGCGATCATGGACGGCAGGGCCCGGCGGGTGGCCCAGAAGGCGGAGTTGAGGATCCAGTCGTTGGCCTCCCGCCACGCCTCGTCCGATAACTCGGCGAGCGGGGCGAACCCGCTCGAACCGCCGGCGTTGTTGACCAGGATGTCCACCGGGCCGTACCGATCGACGGCGAAGTCGATCAGGGCCTCGGTGTCGTCCTGGCGGCGCGCGTCGGCGGAGAAGAAGGTGGCCCGGTCCCCCGCGCCCATCTCCTCCAGGGCCTGCTTGCCCTTCACCTCGTCCCGCCCGGAGATCACAACGCGAGCTCCGTCCGACAGAAGGCCTTCGGCCACCCCCCGGCCGATGCTCCGGCTCCCGGCGGTGACAACCGCAACTCTTCCTTCCAGCGACATTGGCAAACACCCCCTGATGGGTCCTATACGACTGTCCCTATACGACTGTCCCTATACGACTGCGCCTGTACGACTGTGCCTACACGATTGTGATTGTGCAGGCGCTCACCCCGGGCGCCCCGTACACGTGGCTGAACGCGACGTCGGGGCGGCCCGGAACCTGGCGAGGCCCGGCGTCGCCGCGCAGCTGCAGGACGTTCTCGTAGATCTGCCGCAGCCCCGAGGCCCCGATGGGTTCGCCGTTGGCGATGCAACCGCCGTCGGTGTTGATGGGCAACGAGCCCCCTATGCGGGTCTCACCGGCCGTGATCATGGCCTCCTGCTCTCCGTGCTTGCACAGCCCCGTCTCGGCCATGTGCATCAGCTCCGCCCCGGCTTCCGTGTCCTGGATCTGGGCCACCTTCACCTCATCGGCGCCGACGCCGGCGTCGTCGAAGGCGCCCCGGGCCGCTTCCACCGTCGGGCTGTCAGCCCGGTCCGGGCTCAGATAGGGGCTGAACACCTCGAACGATCCGTAGCGGCGGGTCCGGAAGCTGACCGACCGCAGGTACACGGGCCGGCTGGTGTACGAGCGGGCCCGGTCGGCCCGGGCCAGCACCAGCGCCACCGCACCCTCACCCGGCGAACAGAACATGTATTGGGTGAGCGGGTCGTTGACCATCGGGGAGGCGGTGATCTCGTCCTCGGTCAAGGCCGACCGGCGCCACGCGTTCTCGTTCAGCGACCCGTTGGCGTAGGCCTTGGCGGCGATGGCGGCCAGGACGTCCTGGCCCATCGCATGGTCATGGAGGTAGCGCTGCAACTTCATGGCGAAGAACTGGGTCGTCAGCATCATGCCGGTCTGGCCGTACCAGCGGCCCAGCCCGCTGCCTTCGGGATCGGCGTTGAACGCGCCGCGCGGATGCTTGTCGAATCCGACCGCCACACCGAGGTCGTAGGCGCCGGACGCGATCGTGGTGGCGGCCGCCGTGAGCGCGCTGCCACCGGTGGCACACCCGTTGCTTACGTTGATGAACGGAAGTGCCGTGAGCCCCATCTCGTTGACGAGCGTGTCGGCGTTGCCCGATGCGGCGCTGCCACCGAAGGCGAACTGCACGTCCTTCCACTCGATCCCGGCGTCGCGCAGGGCGGCCCGCACCGCGTGGGCGCCCTGGGCCCGGCCGCTCACACCGTCGGTCCGGCCGAAGCGGTGCATGCCGATCCCCACGATGGCGACGTCGGTGGCCGTCACGGCTGGACCTCCCGGAATGCGTAGGTGTACGTGCCGGGCCGGTACATCACGAGGCAGGTCTCCACCCGCATCCCGATGGCCAGCCGCCGCGGGTCGCTCTCGACGAGCCGGCCCTCCACGAGCACCTTGCCCCCGAAATCGACATAGCCCACCCCGTAGGGGGCGAACGGTTCGGCCCCGTCGAACGGCTCCTTCGGCTGGAAGCGCTGGACGGTCCAGGTCCACAGAGTCCCGGTGGGGGGCAGATTCTCCGCCGCGATGTCCACGCTCGAGCACCGGGCGCAGGCGTCGGGGACCGGGAAGGAGTAGGCCCCGCAGTCGCGGCAGCAGCCGGCCAACAGGCGGGGCGGGTCGGAATCCGACCACAGCCCGTCGGCCACGGCCGGGCCGGGCGGGGAGGGCGGCGGTGCCAGCGGGGTCACCCCCACACCTCCCCTCCAGACGCACCCAGCCGGGGAGGAGGCGTCGGCGGTGCGGCCCGGTAGCTGGAGAACTGGATCGGGGGCCCCGGGTAGACGCCCACGAACTCGCCGTCGCGCTCGACGCGCTGGAAGAAGCCACGCGCCGACAGGTGCTCGTCGTGTATCACCTCGTCGGGTGAGTTGACGACCGCGATGGGGAGACCGCGGGCCTGGCCTTCGTGGTAGAGCGTCTCGGCATCCTGTACGAGGCAGAAGGCCTCGAGGATGGACTGGATGTGCGGGAAGCGGGCCTGGCGGTGGACCAGGTGGGCGTACTCCGGTTCGGTCAGATCGGCTGCCATGCCCAGGGCGCCCATCCATTCGACCAAGGCGTTCCAAGGCTTGATGTCGGCCAGAACGAGGGCGAAGTACACGTAGCGCCCGTCGAGAGTGGCGAACAACGCTGGCGCCGTCGGTGCCGGCTGCGCATGGCGGCAGGTCTGCCGTTGGACGAGCACCTCGGGATAGAACCAGAACGGGTTGGCCAGTTCGCCGCTAACGGCCACGCAGTCGTGGATCGCCACGTCGAGTGTCTGGCCCCTTCCCGTCGCGTCCCGTTCGAGGAGGGCGAGGAGCACCGCCTGGTGGGCGAAGCTGGCGGCGATGTGGAAGGCCTGGTTCTCGGCCGGCCGGATGGGCGGGATCGAATGGTCGTCATAGCCGCAGCTGTTGAGGATGCCTCCTGCTGCCAAGGCCACCAGGTCCGAGCTGCGGTAGTCCTTCCACGGACCGGTCAGGCCGAAGGGGGTGATGCAGCATGAGATCAGCCGCTCACGATTCGGCAAGGTTCCGAGGTCGATCCCGAGGCGGGGGAAGTCGGCCGGCGGGGCCGACACGATGACGACGTCGCCCCGGTCGAGCAGCGCATCCAGCTCCGCCTGCTGGGCTGGCAGGTCCAGCACCAGGCTGGCCTTGCCGGTGTTGTAGTACCAGAAGGTCAGGCTGCGGTCGGGATCCTCCTGGCCGGCCGCGAAAGGTCCGATCCGCCGTGTGGCGGAACCCGCCGGGGGCTCCACCTTGACGACGTCCGCCCCGTACTGGGCCAGGAGCTTCCCCAACAGCTCGCCGGCCGGGTCGCCGGCCAGCTCCACCACCCGCAACCCGTCGTACGGCAGCGGCCGCCGGTCGGGCGAAGCGTCGTCGTTCATATGATCCCTTCGATCCTGAGCTCGAGCTGCTCTTCCTCGCCGATCCCGAGGATCTCCCCGAGCACATAACTGTTGTCTTCGCCCAGCAAGGGCGCGGAACGCCAGTGATCCGCGCCCCCACCGGACATGATCACCGGGAAGCCCTCGAAGCGGGCCGGCCCGATGACCGGGTGATCCAGCTCGAAGAACGTCCCGTGGGCGGCGATCTGCGGATCCGTCTCGGTCAGATCCCGGGCGTTCTGCACCGCCGCCGCGGGCACGCCATGGGCCTGCAGGAGGTGCATTATCTCGTGCCTTTCCCGGGCCCCGGTCCACCCGGCCAGGAACCCGTCGAGCCGGTCCTGGTGGGCGAATCGTGAGGCCTGGGAGGCGAATTCCGGGTGGGACGCCCACGCCGGCCGCCCCATCGCGGCTTCCAGGCCCTGCCAGCCCGCGTCGTCGAAGACCGAGACAGCCACCCACTCGTCCTCTCCTGCGCAGGGGTACACCCCGTGCGGCGCCGCCTGCGGGTGCTCGAGGCGGTTGCCCGTGGGAAAGTCCGGGCGGTGCGTGCTGTGCCCGTTGACGGTTACGTCGAGCAGCATCGGTCCGATGAGGCTGACGCCCACCTCGACCGCGGCGACGTCGATCTCCGTTCCCAGGCCGGTCTTCCGCCGGTTCCGTAGCGCCATGAGGATGGCGGCCGAGTTGTAGTACGCCGCCATGTTGTCCATGTAGGACAGGCCCCACCCGGAGGGTTCATGGCCGGGAAGACCAGCGATGTAGGAGAGCCCGCTCGCGGCCTGCACCACCGGTCCGTAGCTGCGGTAGTGCTGATGGGGGCCGCTGTGCCCGTACCCGCTCATGCGGGCGTAGATCACGTCGGGGACCAGCTCCCGCAACCGGTCGAACGTGAAGCCCCAGCGCTCCATCACGCCGGGGGCGAAGTTCTCGGTCACCACGGAGCTGGCGGCGATGAGCTCTGAGGCCAGCTCCCGGCCCCGTTCGGTCCGCAGGTTGATGGTGACGCCGAGCTTGTTGCGGCTGTAGTTGTTGAACAGGCCGCCGCGATCGGGGTCGGCGTCGGGGAGCTCCTCACCGTAGCTGCGGGGATCGCCCTTGTAGAGCGGGAGCCGGCGCGGCATGTCGATGCGGGTCCGGTCCTCGATCTTGATCACCTCGGCGCCGAAGTCGGCCAGCATCCGGGTGGCCACCGCTCCCACCCCCATCCAGCAGAAGTCGGCGACCCGGATACCTGCGAGCGGGCCGCGGCGGGCCCGGGGCCGGCGGGACGCGTCGGCGGGCGCCTCCACAGCGGGGTGCTTCGGCGCGGTCGTGGTCATTTGTCCGTCTCCTCGGGCGCGGCCATGACGGGCCGCGGGTCACGCGGGAGCCTCAGCACCCGCTCGGCGATGATGTTGTGCTGGATCTCGTCCGAACCGCCGGCGATGCGGTAGCCGGGAGCGCCGAGGACGTGAGCGGTCCACGCCCAGGTTCCCCACTCGCCGCTGTCGGCGGTCAGGCGCGGACCCAGCAGTTCGCCCGCGATGTGCGAGATCTCGGCCAGCGACCGGGTCCACAGCAGCTTCCCTATCGAGCCTTCCGGCCCCGGAGCGCCGCCAGCCTCGGCGTTCTGCTCGACCCGCGCCCGTACGAAGCCGCGGACCCGTTCGTTGGCGAAACAGCGGGCCAGCTCCTGGCGCACGACCGGGTCGTCGTTCCGGCCGAGATGGCGAGCCAGCGCCAGCAACTGCTCCCACGAACCCCCCACCGACCGCCCGCCGCCACTGCCGGCCCGTTCAAAGCCGAGGGTCGTCAACGCGACCTTCCAGCCCTGGCCCACCTCACCCAGGCGAAGACGGTCGGGCAGCCGGACGTCGTCGAGGAACACCTCGTTGAAGCTGGACCCTCCGGACATCTGGCGGATGGGTCTCACCGTCACGCCCGGGAGGTCCATAGGAACCATGAAGGCGGTGAGCCCGGCGTGCTTGGCGCCCCCGTCGGTCCGGGCGATCAGCTCGCCCCACGCCGAGAACTGGGCACCCGAGCTCCACACCTTCTGCCCTCGGACCACCCACGAGTCGCCGTCGCGCTCGGCCCGCGTCGAGAGCGAGGCCAGGTCGGACCCGGCCCCCGGCTCGGAGAACAGCTGGCAGCAGAGCTCCTCGGTCCGCAGGAAGCGGGGGATCAGGACCTGTCGCTGTTGCTCCGTCCCGAACTCACGGACGGTCGGGGCTACGAGGCCGACCGTCACCGAGAAGGTCTCGTGGCCCGGCGGCACCTCGAATTCCGCCTCCACCCGGCGGAACGCCGTTTCATACTCCGCCGGCCGCCCGAGCCCCCCGAACTCCTCCGGCCACGAGATGGCTCCGTAACCGGCGTCGAACTTCAACCGCTGCCATGCCATCGCTTCGTGCAGCAGCAGGCGTTCCTGGTCCTCGGTGAGGTCATGGAAGACCGAAACATCGTCGGACCCTTCGGCCCAGCCAGTGGCAACGGGGTCGGAACGGTGCTTGGCCACAGTTTCAAGCCACCTACGCGCCTGGTTCGCGAACTCCTCGACGGACCCCCCGGCATTCATATGCGAATCATTATAATGAGTATTGACTTCCTGTCCACAGGATCCTTAGGCTTCAGCTAACGTCACGAGAGGGAGGGGGACGTATGGCCGACTACCCGATAGTCGATCTTGACCTCAGTGCGAAGGTGGGCCCTCCCGGGTCGCACTTCCGGGAGATAGACGAGCTGCGGGAACGGCACCGGTGGTTCTGGAACACGGAGGCCCAGGGCTATTGGGTGCTCACCCGCTACGCCGACATCCGCGAGGCCTTCCAGACCCCCGAGATCTTCGGCAACCACTCGATTGTGCCGACCGACCCCGACCCGGCCTACCGCTTCCTGCCTTCGTACACCGATCCACCGGTACACATGAAGTATCGGTCGCCGCTCAACCGTTGGTTCTCGCCGAAGGCGGTGGCCGATCTCACACCGACCGTCCGCGCTTACGCGGCCCGGTTGGTGGACGGGCTGGTCGCCGAGGGGGCCACCGACTTCATGACCTCCATAGGCGACTACCTCCCGGCCCTGACCTTCGCCTCCGCGGCCCACCTGCCGGAAACCGACGTGCCCTTCCTGATCAACTGCGCCAACCGGATCTCGGGCACCGTTACGGCGGTGGGTTTGGACCCGGTGGGAGCCATGAACGACATCAAGGCCTACTTCTCCGAACTGGTAAAGGATCGCGAGAAGCAGCCGCTCGACCCGGCCGAGGACTTCCTCACCCATCTCATGGGCGTGACGATCGACGACCGCCCGATCGACTCCGAGGAATTGCTCGACACTTGTATGACACTCGCCTTCGGATCGCTCGACACCACCAAGAGCGTGCTGGGCTGGTGCTTCTGGCACCTGGCAGCACACCCCACAGACCGGGAGTGGGTCGTCCGGGATCCGTCGATCATCCCGAGCGCGGTGGAGGAGTTCCTGCGGGCGTACCCGATCGTGAGCATGGCGCGGAAGGTCAAACAAGACGTCGATTTCCACGGCTGTCCCATGAAGAAGGACGACATGGTGCTGCTCAGCATCCAGTCGGCCACGCGCGACCCCGACGTGTTCGAGAATCCTCAAGAGGTGCGGCTGGACCGCTCGCCCAACCGGCACATCGCCTTCGGGGCGAGCGAGCACCGCTGCCTCGGGTCGCACCTGGCCCGGGCCGAGCTGTGCATCGCCATCGAGGAATGGCATAAGCGCATCCCGGACTACCGCATCAGACCGGATCGCGAGGTGCTGGCCCATGGGGGGCAGATCTCCATCCTGGCCCTCCCGCTCGAGTGGGATGTGCCGGCCGCCGGACCAGCGGTCGAGCAAGATCATCATAATCATTTTAAGTAATCCCTTGACTTAGGCCGGATCAGGAGTCACACTTCGATCAAGGGAAACGGACCCGTTCACCGGAACCGGAGAGTCCGTTCCTTCGCCGCTCGAACGGCTCCAGCGGCCACTGACCCATGGGGGGTATCTCTCGATGAAGTCCCGTCATCTCTTAGCAGTCGCGCTCGGTCTGGCGTGCCTCACCGGGCTGGCCGCCTGCTCGTCAGGTTCCAAGTCCTCGTCGGCGTCCGCTGCTTCGCCCTCAGCCGCCTCCGCCGGGCACAGCAGCACCACCGCGGTCGCCACCGGTGCCTCAGGCGTGGCCGCGGCCACCGCCGCGGTGAAGGCCGCGCAGACCGTGCCTTCGACCATTCCCGAAACGCAGCCGCTGCCCCACGCCCCGGCGCCCGGCACGAAGGTCGCCTTCCTGACCTGCTCGCAGACCGCCTGCAGCCTGCTCAACCCGGGCTTCATCGCCGCCGCGCAGGCGCTCGGTTGGAAGCCCACGGTGATCACCTACAACACCGCGACCCCCGGGCCGGCGGTCCAACAGGCGATCGACGCGGGCAACAAGTACATCGCCACCACGAGCATCCAGCTCAACGAGATCACCCCGCAGCTGCAAGAGGCGAAGGCGAAGGGGATTGCCATCTTCGGCGCCTACACGCCTGATGTCCCCCAGGGGGCGGCCAATGGGCTCTACGGGGTGGCCCAGGACGTGGCTGCCAGTGGCGTCGCCGGCAAGCTCTTGCCGGAATGGATGATCTCCGACTCGAACGGGCATGCCAACGCGGTGTACGTCACCATTCCGATCTTCCCGTCCCTGAACGCCGGCCAAACCGTCGCCCAGCAGGTGTTCCAGCAGGATTGCCCGGCCTGCACGCTAGGGGTGCTCCCGCTCAGCCTCACCCAGGTCGGCGCCGGCCAGACGCCCTCAGCCGTGGTGTCGTACCTGCAGGCCCACCCGAATGTCAACTACGTGTACCTCTCCTTCCAGGACCTCTTCCCCGGCGTAGTGTCGGCGCTGAAGACGGCCGGCCTCGACAGCAAGGTGAAGATCGTCGGCCAGGAGGCGCAGCAGCCCGAGCTCCAGTCCATGATCGACGGCACGTCGTCCGCTTGGTCGATCCTCCCGGAGCCGTACGTGATGTGGGTCGTGGTCGACTGGATGGCCCGGCTGTCCGTCGGGATGCCGCTGACGTCGGACATCGTGGCGGCCGGCGACAACCCCGAGGCCTTCCTCGTGACCAACCCCCAGCAGGCCCGGTCGCAGCTGTCGGACAACAGCGGCAACTGGCCCGGCCCGACCAACTACGAGCAACAGTTCAAGGCGCTGTGGAAGGTCGGATGACCGGACGGCCGTGAGAAGGGCAGGAGGCGCGCCGTGACATTGCAGATCACCGGGCTCTCCAAGACGTTCCCGGGACAGACGGCTCTCAGGTCGGTCGACCTGAGAGCCGACTTCGGGGAGGTCCACGCCCTCGTGGGCCAGAACGGGTCGGGCAAGTCGACTCTGATCAAGGTCCTCTCCGGCTACCACGAGCCCGACCCGGGAGCTTCGGCCACCATCGACGGCCGGCCCTTCCAGCTGGGCCACGGGGCGGCGGCCCGCGCCGTCGGGTTGCGCTTCGTCCACCAGGACCTGGGGCTCGTCCTGTCACTCAGCGTTCTCGAGAACATGATGCTCGGCCAGCCGTACCCGACCGGGCTGGGCCGCCGGATCCGGTGGGGCGAGAGCGCCCGCCGGGTCCGGTTGTGCCTGGACCGGTTAGGTCTTTCAGGCGATGTGTCGGTCCCGGTGAGCGAGCTCAGCCTGGCCGAACGCACGGGGGTGGCCATCGCCCGGGCGCTGATGGACACCGAGGGAGAGCGGCTCATGCTGGTCCTGGACGAGCCGACCGCAGCCCTGCCTCCCGACGAGGTGGCCCGGCTTCTGGACGTGATCGGCCGGCTCCGGGCCGAAGGTCATGGCGTCGTACTCGTGTCCCACCATCTCGACGAGGTGCTGCAGATATCGGACCGGATCACCGTCCTGCGTGACGGGTCGGTGGTGGCGTCGGTGGGCCGAGGCGAGCTCGACCACGACCGGCTGACCGAGCTGATCGTCGGTCACGTTCTGGCCGACGCCGGCCCCGGCTCCCGCGACCGGCCGGCTGGCTCGGCCGGCGGCCCCGCAGCCCGGGCCGGCGCCGCGGAGCTGGCCCCCGTATTGCAGGTGGCCGGCCTTTCCGGCGCCCGGGTCGAGGACGTCGACTTGTCGATCCGGCCGGGCGAGATCCTCGGCGTGGCCGGCATCACCGGTTCGGGCCGGGAGTCGCTGGGTCCGCTCCTCAGCGGCCGACTGGCGCGGCGGGGCACGGTGTCGGTCGGCGGCCGGGTGGTCCCGGGCGGCGATCCCCGCCGGGCGCTGGCCGCCGGTGTGGCATCCATCCCGGGGGAGCGGGGTCAGTTCGGCGTGTTTCCGGCCATGTCGGTGCGGGCCAACACGACCATCGCCGCCCTGGACCGCCACCGCCGGATCGGGCGGATCAGCCGCGGCTTGGAGCAACAGGAAGTGAACGAATGGATCCGCAGCCTCGGAATCGTGACCCAGGGCACCGAGGCGCCGATGTCGAGCCTGTCGGGCGGCAACCAGCAGAAGGTGCTCGTGGCCCGAGCCCTCCGCCTTTCGCCCAGCCTGCTCGTCCTCGACGATCCCACCCTCGGCATCGACATCGGAGCCCGCGCCCAGATCCACGAAGTGATCCGCCGGTGCGCGGCGGAAGGCAAGGCAGTGCTCTTGATATCCACCGACAGTGACGAGCTGGCCGCCCTCTCCGACCGGGTCCTCGTGATGGCCCGCGGCCGGGTGGCCCGCACCCTCGAAGGGGGTCCCGAGCTGACCCCCGAGAAGATCGACCTCGATCAGCTCACGGCGGCGAAAGGATGACGGCGAAGAAGATGACGCTACAGACGCTCACCACGTCACGGACCTCGTCCACGGCCTCCCCGGCCGGCGAGTGCGGGCCCTCCACCGGGTCGGCGCGTCGGAACGAGCAACGGCCGGCAGCTCCGGCATCGCGTTCCCGGCGCTTGGCCCCACCAAGCCTGACCCGATTCAGCGCGGTGTACCTGTGGCTGACGTTCCTGGTCCTATTCGGCGCGCTCAAGTTCCACTTGTTTCTGACCGTCAGGACCACCCAGCTGGTGTTCTCTCAGGGTGCGGTCACCGCCGTCCTGGCGCTTGCCTTCCTGGTGCCGCTGACGACGGACACCTACGACCTGTCGGTCGGCGAGATGATGTCGCTGTCGATCGTCCTGACGGCATGGTTCTCCCAGCACGCCTCCATCCCCTTCGGCGTCGTGGCCGCCGGCACCGTCGTGTTCTGCGGGCTGATCGGGGCGGTGTCGGGGTTCATCGTGGTGAAGCTGAGGGTCAACTCGCTCATCGCCACGCTCGGCATGACCCAGGTCCTGAGCGCCTTCCAGCTGTACGTCTCGCAGAACCGCCAGATCGCCGGCAAGTTCTCGACCACGGTCGTCGGCCTCGGGAACAACAAGGTGCTAGGCATCCCGTTCCTCGACATCTACCTGATCGTCCTGGCCGCCGTCATGTGGTTCGTGCTCGAGCACACCCCGGTGGGCCGGCGCATGTTCGCCATCGGCGGCAACCGGGAGGCGGCCCGGCTCGCCGGCATCCGGGCGGACGGCATCGTGTGGAGCTCGCTCGTGGTCTCGGGTGCGGTGGCCGGGCTGGCCGGGGTGCTGTACAGCGCCCAGGTCGGGGCCTACACGAGCGACATCGGTCAGGGCTATCTGTTTCCGGCGCTGGCGGCGGTGTTCTTCGGGGCCTCCCAGCTGTCGCAGCGACCGAATGTGTGGGGCACGCTCATCGCCTACTTCGCGCTGGCCTTCGGCATACAGGGCCTCAGCCTCCAGTTCGGTGCGGGCGCGTTCTGGGTCAGCCCGCTGTTCCAGGGGGTCGCCCTCATCGTGGCGGTGGCCATCGCCAGCACCCGCGGCTCAATTGGACGGGGCCGGGACGGCTCGGCCGTCCGGCGCATGATCCGTTCGCGGTCGGCCGGGGAGGCCGCGGCCCGGCCGTCGGCCGAGCCGGCCGCCTAGCGCCTCCGGGCCGGGCCCGCTGGATGCTGGACGAAGGAGGCACGGCATGCCACCATCTCTGCCGGACTTCGACGACAGGGTGAACCATGACGGTCAGGCGAGAGGCATCAGCCCGAGAGTGAGCACCGAACGGCAGGACGCCGACGCCATCTACGGGGTCGGTTTCTCCGAAGGCGAGAGACGGGTGGCCAAGACCTCGGAGAACGTGGCCCAGAGCATCGTGCACGACATCATGGCGAGAGGGCTGCACACTGGCGACCGGCTGCCGCTCGAAGCGGCCATGCTGCAGGAGTATCGGGTCAGCCGGGCGTCCCTCCGGGAGGCGCTGCGGCTGCTCGAGGTGCAGGGGCTGATCAGCCTCAAGCCGGGTCCGGGCGGCGGACCCGTTGTGGGCAGCGTCGACGCCCGACACCTGGCCCGGACCATCTCGCTGTACTTCCATCTGGGCGGCATGAAGTACGGCGACATCTTCGCCACCCAGGAGAGCCTGGAGCCCATGTGCGCCGAGCTGGCCGCCCGCCATCCGGATCGCAAGGAGCGGATGAAGCCGTTCACCGACACCCGCTCGGCGCCGAAGGAGGGCGCCGGCTACCACGCCACGACCTACGACTTCCACAACGTCATCTACGACATGACCGACAATCCGGTGCTATCGCTCATCACCAAGGCGGTCACGAGCATCATCAGCACCCACATCGTGTCCACCATGGATCCGGTGGAGTTGCACGAGGCCATCATCGAGGAGCACGCCGACATCGCCCGGGCCATCGCCGCCGGTCAGGCCAGCAAGGCGGCCAAGCTGGTGGCCACCCACTTCGCCGTGCAGCACGAGTACTACCGGCGGCACTGGCCGACCCGCTTCGACGAGCTGATCGAGTGGCGGTAGGGCGCCCGGCAGGAAGCTAGCCGCGGCGCAGGATCAGGGCGCTCCCCGGCGGCAGGGGCGTAGAGGTCACCAGGCAGACTTCGGCGCCTGGGACCTGCGATGTCGAGGTGCCGCGGATCTGGCGCACCCCTTCCACTATGTGGTTCATGCCGTGGATGTAGCCCTCGGAGAGGTGGCCGCCCCCGGTGTTGATGGGCACTCGGCCGCCCAGGTCGATCTCCCCGGCGCGGGCGAACGGCCCGCCCTCGCCCTTCTTGCAGAAGCCGAAGTCCTCGAGCTGCATCAACACCGTGATGGTGAAGCAGTCGTATAGCTGGGCCACGTCGATTTCCTCCGGGCCGAGGCCGGCCCGCTCGTACAGGGTCCGAGCGGTGGGCTGCGCCGGCAGCGTGGTGATCGACTCCCGCATGAGGACGGGGAACTGGATGCCAGGCTGGGGGCGGGACAGGCTTCCCTGGGCCACGGCCCGGATGAGCGCCGGAGGATGCGGACCGTCGGCGGCCCGCTCGGTTGTGGTGACCACCACGGCGCAGGCGCCGTCGGTCTCCAGGCAGAAGTCGAACAGGCGGAGCGGGTCTGAGATGATGCGGGCGCCGAGGTATTCGTCGATGGACAGGGTCCGGTCGTGCATCTGGGCCGCCGGGTTGGCGTTGGCCCGGGCCCGGCAGGTCACCGCGACGGTGCCGAGATCCTCGGGGGTGGTGCCGAAGTCGGCGATGTGCCTCTGGGCGATGAGGGCGAAGATCTGGCCGGGGGTGACCAGGCCGTACGGTGCGAAGAGCTCGTCGAAGGTGCCGCTGCCGCCCACGGCGTGGGAGTCCGAGCCGCCACCGGCCGCGCCCTGCCCGAAGCGGCGACCCGAGCGGCCGTTGAGCGAGCGGAAGACGAGGACATTGGTGGCCAGCCCGGCCAGGACGGCGGCCACCGCCTGGCCGACCATGGCGCACGGGGCCACCCCGCCGGGGCCGGCCTCGCCGACGTAGGTGAGATCGGGGATCCCGAGGGTGTGGACCAGATCGTTACCCCGGACCAGGTCCATATCGCAACGCACGATGCCGTCTATGTCGCTCGGCTTCAGGCCGGCGTCGGCGATGGCGGCCAGGCTGGCTTCCGAGGCCAGGGCCAGGTCGCTGCGGCCCGAGTCGCGGGAGTAGGCGGTGGCTCCTATCCCCGAGATGGCGCAGCGGTCCCGGTGGGGGAAGGCCTTCATTGCGATCAGAGTCAGCGGGGTCGAGCGCTCAGAGGGTCGGGCCCCGCCCGCCCACCGACTCGAGGAACCCGGTGCCGTCCCGCCGCTGCTCGCCCCAGAGGATCTCGAACACCAGCCGGCTGATGCGCCAACCGTCCTCGGTTCGCTGGAGCTTGTTGTGGTAGCGCGCGACCAACACGTTGACCAGGTCCGGGGTGGCAGCCATCATCTGATAGGAGGTGTGGTAGACGAGGGCGTCGGCGACATCGCCGTTGAGATCCACGTGGTAGACGCTCAACAGGTGGTGCTGCCAGATGCAGTCGGCGGTGGCCGAGTCGATCCAAGAGGCCACCGTGTCACCGCCCCGCATGGGTTCGGCGTTTCCGTACTGAGCCCAGATGTCATCGGCCAGAACGGCCCGTACGCCGGCGATGTCCCGGCGGTCGATGCACGACGCGTAGCGATAGATCGTGTCCGTGATGTCGAGCCGGTCCTGCAGGGCCTCGAAGTCCTTGACTACCGACATGGCGGGAACCTTTCAGTCGAGGTGGTAGATGCGGGCGGCGTTCTCGTGGAGGATCTTGCGCAACACGTCGTCGGACAGGTCGCCGAGCTCTTCGGAAACGAACACCCTCGGTGAGATGGCCGAGGTGGCCGGCCCCGGCGACATGCTCGTGGGATGCGGGAAGTCCGTCTCGTAGAGGATGCAGTCGGGGCCGAGCTGCTCGATGGCTGATTTGGCGGTATCGGTCTCGAACCAGAAGCAGCCGTAGATCTGGCGCTTGAAGTACTCGCTCGGCAACAAGTCGTACTCCGGATGCTCCAGCGGGACCCCGCAGTTCTTCCACTGCCAGTCCAGGCCGGCCAGCGCGAAGGGCAGCCAGCCCACGCCGCTCTCGACCGACACGAAGTTGAGGCGGGGGAAGCGGTGGCAGATTCCGCCGGTGATGAGCAGGGCGATGACCTTGGCGTTGCTCATGCCGAACTGCATGGAGAAGGAGGCGTAGTTGGCATGCCGCCCGCTCCCCTCGTACACGGACTCGAAGAGCGACATGTCGCCCGATCCGATGTGGAAGTTGATCGACAGCTCGGTGTCCTGGGCGGCCGCCCACAGCCGGTCCCAGTACGGCTCGGTCAGCTTGGGCAGGCTCCAGAATCCCGGCTCGCCGCTCATGATGATGCCCTTGTGGCCCAGCGCCGCGCCGCGCTCGATCTCACGCACCGACTCGTCGAGGTCCCAGAAGGGGATGGCCATGATCGGCACGTACCGCCGGCGGTCGGCCGAGGCGTAGTCGACGAGGAAGTCGTTGTAGGCCTGCACGCACGCCAGCATCAGCTCGTGGTCGCCGATCGCCAGGTAGCGCCCGGCGCCGAAGCCGGCGACGTTGGGGTACAGGACCTGGGCCCAGATGCCGTGGGTGTCCATCCACTCGAGCCGCAGCTCCGGGTCCCATGTGGCGGGGTCGACCACGGACAAAGTTGGGGGGTGGTCCGGGGGGTACTCCTTCCATCCCGCCTGCGCCGCCGCGGCAGCGGCCGAGATCCGCTCCGACCCGAAGTACCAGGCGTCCTCTTGCAGCTCGGGATCGAAGCGGACGTGGGGGACCTTGTCCCCCCATTTGGCCGTCGACAGCCTCGACGTCCACAGGTCGTAAGGCTCGACGACGTGGGAATCGGTGTCGACGATCCGGTACCGATCGACATCGGCGGCGCTGAGCATCTGGTCCCTCCCCGAGTGGTGCCTGCCCGTTGATGGTAGCAGGGGCCATCCGAGCGAGCAAGCTATTTCTTATGATGAATATAAGGAAGAGTTGACAAATCCCTTATCAGGATTTACGGTCGGGTGATGGGCGATTTCCATGGAAGAGTTGTCCTCGTCACGGGAGGTAGCCGCGGCCTCGGGCGCGAGATGAGCCAGGCCTTCGCCGCAGCGGGCGCCTCGGTGGCAGTGGCCAGCCGCAAGTTGGAAGCTTGCGAGACGCTGGTGGCCGAGCTGCCGGCCCCGAGCGGCGCGGTGCACAGCGCCCACGCCTGCCACGTCGGTAGGTGGGGCGACCTCGACGACCTGGTCGCGGCGGTGTACGACGCCCATGGCCGCATAGACGTCCTGATCAACAATGCCGGTATCGCCCCCCTGTACCCGAGCCTGATGGAGGTCAGCGAGGAGCTCTTCGACAAGGTCATCGGAGTCAACCTCAAAGGCCCCTTCCGGCTGAGCGCTCTGGTCGGCCGCCGCATGGCCGAAGGGCAGGGCGGCGCCATCGTCAACGTGAGCAGCGTGGCGGCCATCCGCCCGACGCCCAACGAGCTGCCTTACGCGGCGGCCAAGGCCGGGCTGGACGCCCTGACCTCCGGCTTCGCACTCGCCTACGGCCCGAAGGTGCGGGTCAACACGATCATGGCCGGACCGTTCCTCACCGACATCGCGCGGGACTGGGATCCGGATCGCCTGGCTGAGATGACACGGGCCTACCCTCTGGGCCGGGCGGGCCGCCCGCACGAGATCATCGGAGCCGCCCTGTACCTCGCGGGGGAGTCGGCAACCTTCACCACCGGGTCAGTCGTCCGGGTTGACGGGGGTCAGGGGATCTCCCATCCCGGCGTCTTCCCGGGCGAGCGGGTGCTCGGGGCGGGCGCCGGTGCCTGAGGGTAAGCCGGTGGTGCCGGTCGTTCCGGTTGTCGACGACCGGGACACGGGCGGCTTCTTCGAGGCCGCCGCCCAGGGTGTGCTCGCCATCCGGCGCTGCGCAGGATGCGGCGCCGCCCTCCACGTACCGGTCCCGGTGTGCCCGTACTGCCAATGCGGGGATGGCCGCTGGGAGCCGGCCGGCACGACCGGCACCGTCTACTCCTGGACGGTCGTGGAGCATCAGGTGCACCCGGCCTTTCCGGTGCCCTACACCGTCCTCCTGGTGGAGCTCGATTCGGTACCAGGCGTGCGGCTGGTCGGTCGTCTGGACGGCCGCCATTCGCCCGGTGTCGGGCATCCGGTACGGGTCCGGTTCGACCGGGCCGACAGGGTCGACGGGGTCGTCCTGCCCCAGTGGGATCTGGCCTGACCCGCCGTCAGCCCGGCGGGTCGAGAGGCCAGACGATGTGCTTGGCTTCGAAGAACTCGGCGAAGCCGAGCACCCCGCCTTCGCGCCCGAGGCCGCTCTGCTTGTAGCCGCCCCAGGGGTGGTCTGCCAACATGGGCCCGCCGCCGTTGATCGTGACCGTCCCGGCCCGGATGCGCCGGGCCGCAGCCATGGCCTGGGCCGTCGGTCCCCACACGTTTGCCGCGAGTCCATAGATACTGTCATTCGCCAGATCGACCGCTTCATCGACCGAGTCGTAGGGGAGCACCACGCTCACCGGACCGAACAGCTCCTGCTGGGCGATCTCGGCCGAGTTGTCGACGCCGGTCACGATGGTCGGCTCGTAGAAGAACCCCTTCGGGTGCGACTCCGGTGCCCGGCCCCCGGTCAGGACCCGGCCGCCCTCTTCGACGGCCCGGTCGACATACCCGGCCACGCTGTCGCGGTGGGATGCCGAGATGAGCGGTCCGACCACGGTAGTGGGATCGTGGGGGTCGCCACAGCCCATCGAACGAGCCACCTCGACCGCGGCGTCGAGGTAGGCCTCATAGTCGGGCCGGTGCACAAGGGTGCGGGTGAGCGAGCTGCAACCTTGGCCGGCGTTGCCGGCCCAACCGCTCACGCAGGAGGCGGCCAGCGCCTGCACGTCGCCGCCGGGCAGTACCACGTCGGCCGACTTCCCACCGAGCTCCAGCACCACCCGCTTCAGGGTGGGCGCGGTCAGCTCGACGATGCGGCGGCCGACGACGGCCGAACCAGTGAAGGTCACGAAGTCCACCGCCGGGTGGGAGCAGAGGTGCTCGGCTACGTCTGGCGGTCCGTAGACGAAGTTGAACGCTCCGGGCGGGAAGCCGGCCTCCTCGACCAGGCGGGCCAGCGCCGTGGTGCTGAGCACTGACTTGGGCGAGCACATCAGCACGATGCTGCAGCCCGAGGCCAGCGCCCCACCGAGCTTCCAGGCGGCCAGGTTGAGCGGGAAGTTGTAGGCCGTGAGGCCGAGCACCAAGCCGATCGGTTCCCGTGTCAGCAGGGTGGCGGAGCCGTCGGCCGCGGCGGTGGTCGGCAACGATTGGTCGGGCCCGCTCGCCAGGCCGGCGGCCGCGGCGGCGTACCAGCGGAAGTTGCGGATCGGGAAGGGGACCTGCATGAACTCCGCCACCATCCGGGGCGTCCCGATCTCGTCGATCATCAGATCCACCAGCTGCTCGAAGTCCCGCTCGAGCAGGTCGGCCAGACGGTGGAGCATCCGGCTGCGGTCCCGCGGTCCGACTTCCCGCCACGGCCCGTCTTGGAAGGCGCGGCGGGCGGCGTCGACCGCTTCGTCGGCTTGGGCGACCGTGAGCGAAGGAACGGTGGCTAGGACTTCTTCGGTGGACGGGTTTACGACCTCGAACGGTTGGCCATCCCCGGTCACCCATTTGCCGTCGACGTAAGCGCTGGCGTCGCGGCCGGAACTGTCTCGCTGGCTCATGCTGACCTCGGCTAATTGATGATGATTATTATCCTCAGAACGATACTGCTGGTGACCGACCCAGGCAAGAGGTGACGAAACCTGGGGCTGTGCGGTGGCCAGAGGTCGGCACCCGTACGCCGAGGTGCCAGGCCTACCGTCAGCAAAGTGATCGCAACGTGTTCGGCTGCATTAACGACATGGCCGACCTCTGCGAAGACGCGGTCCCTCGTTCCGGAAGCCTCGCCAGCACGGACTTCCCGTGTCTCAACCGCCACCCGCGCCAGAACATGGGAGAAGTCCGCTGTCAAAACGCTGTCAAACCGACTCGGAAAACAGAAGAGCCGGTGCTCTCGCACCGGCTCCGACCTTCGGTTTCTTGGTTGGTACTAGTTGGTGGGATGATCACGAAACTCGCTGACCTGCTCGTACGTGTGTTCGGGACGACAGTCTCCACCACTTATCGGCCCTGGTCTCCACAAGTAGTCTTCCTTCAGGAGCGTGACATATATGTTACGCTGTAGCCATGGCGAAAACCGGAGCGCAGAGATACTTCGATGCCAGAGCGAAGCGCAGCCCTGAGTACAGCCGCGCCCTCGATGAAGCGCGTCACCGAATCGCTGCCACCGACGGCCTGATCCGTGCACTAGAACAACGGCGCCTTGAACTCGGTCTGTCGAAGGCGGAACTCGCTCGGCGAGCGGGAATGAGGCCCGAGGTTGTTCGACGACTGCTGAGCTCCGCCTCGGCGAATCCCACCCTGTCGACGTTCATTGCTCTCGCCAGCGCGCTGTCGATAGAACTGGTCGTGGCCGACTACGCACCAGTTACCGAAGGACCGTCCGCCGCTTCGCGAACTCGGCGGCGTACTGCTTGATCTTCCGATACTCACGTGGGTCGGCTGCCGATCGTGCGGGCTTCGATAGTCCGCCCAGGCAGACGATCGAAGGGCCACCGAGGTCATCCGCGTTGCGTTCTAGAAGGCAGAACAGACGGTGATTGGCTCCGGCACCTTGAACCCTGACCTCGTAGAAGCCGGCCATGTCGTCATGCATGGCTTCCCATTTGCCGCCTCCGGCGAAAGAAGGCGGTGGAGCGTCTGCCACGGCCTCGAGGACGGCCTGGATCTCCGCGGCGACCTTGTCTGGAACCTTGTCTAGGAAGTCCACTGCTGGAGTGGACGTCGTCGAAGGGTCATCGTCTTGATGACGGCGAAAGAAGTGGATCTGCCACGGATCAGGCACGGAGGTCCCCTTCGCCTCAATCCGTGGCAGGGGTTGAGGATCCCCTCGGCAGCTTGTAGTACAGCCTCAGCGCATCCTCGAAGAAATGCAGCCACAGCTTCAGACTGTCCTCGTCCCAGGTCTGGTCTGAGGGCAGCAGGTCGAGTGCTCCATCGATGACCTTGTTTCCTCGAGCGCCGCTTTGCGTTCCTACTTGTCCCGGCACCCCAATCGGCTCCGGGACGGCCGGCCGGATGTCGTCTCTTGCGGCTGGCCGGCCCTGCGACGGCTCGTGGATAGTCGGTCGGATCATCGTCGTACGGTTGCCCGCAACTTGAAAGAGCCCTGCCTGTTCGGCCGAATCCATGAGCCGCGCGAGAACGGCTGGGGCCTTCTCAGGTGTGATCTGCCAGCGGGTTGTCAGAGCGTTCCGTAGTCCCCCTTCGTCAGGGAGCGGCCTACCGTGGTACTGCTCGAGGACGGCGTGGAAGAGGGGTACGGCTTCGAAGGCAGCAATACGGGCACGACTCTCAGTCGCCGGGAAATCCGGATGGATGATGTCGAGGAGCCGGGGGCTCGGTTCCAGGGCCGAAGACGGGCCGTCGAGCAAACCGAACAATCGCGCGTTTGCCAGACGAGTGTTGAACGAGCCGTTGTTGTCGCTCCGGTAGCCGGCGAGTCTCGCGAGTTCTGCAGAGGAGAGCCGCCCACCGTTATCTTGGACAATCCGCGCCAGCTCAACACAGCTATTGAGGTCGAATGTCGTGAACCTGTACGCGGGCGAAGCCATTCCTGCTCCTTACTGGCTGACCGTAAACCTAGCAGTAAGTTACCGATCTCGGCAATAACTTCTACTGTCGGAGGCGTCGGCATCTACCAGCTGGCTCATATCGGGGTCCACGCGGCTGGATTCTTAGCCTGGGCACTCGGTCCTCTTGGATCGCGGGATCTGTCAATCCGTAATTGACTACTGACACATCGGCGGCACCGCAGCCCGATGAGGGTCCGTTGGCTGCTGAGCCGTTATCCAGACGGCATGTCCTGCGAAATGCCAACAACCCCAGTGTGGTGAACCCGATGACCTAGTTCGAATATCGGTGGTTACCCGACAGATGTTCCGGACTGGTCGCCGGAGAAGGCTATGAGAGCCTTGCCGGTTCAGGTTGCGGACTCTTTGGGTCACAGTTCTTCTGACCTAATGCTTTGTGTCCACCAGATTCGCCGCAGCCGACACGATCCCGCTATGAGATGCGAACAATTCTCCTACGAGCGAGGGCTCCTTCGCCTTGGCAGGTGGGTTGCTTTCGGTTCTTGATGGCATGGGAGCGGTGCCGCGATCTCTGCACGATCGGTTGTCTGGGGGCGGTACGGTTCAAGGTGCGCCTGGCCGACAAGATCGTACGAGGAGCCGGCAAACCGGATCCTCGGGCATCATCGACCAAGAGCCGCGCAATCTCAAAGAAAGACACGGCGACTCGACTCCAGGTCGTTTTCGGATTGTTGGGCCTGGCGATCGCGGGAGGAACTGGGGCCATCGCCTGGTTCACATATGTGTTGATGGAGAATACAACCCCGGCACCACCAACTGTCGTCTCGATCGATGTTGCAGCCACATCTCCGGTTCGTGTGCTCAGCGTTTCAGCAGGGACGTGTGATCCCTCTTTGTCGTCGATGCGCTTCGACGCTTTCAGGTGCTTCGCCGGAAACTACATATACGATCCGTGTTTCGTCGCGGACGAGCCACCAGGTCCTACCAATGTGATCTGTCCCGCCGACCCTCGGAAACGAGCGGTTTGGGAAGTCCAAACTACGCCGCCGACCAAGCCGAGAAGCGAGGATATCAACGCGCCCGATCCCATTTCGAGCCGTGACCCCTGGCCGTTCTTCTATCGAGCGGTACTGTCTGCTACTACAACACCGGTACGCACGACTTTCAAGCGGATCTCGGAATCACATACGTGTGCGGCGCGTCCGGTTCCACAGGCTTTGTGAGCAAGGGTCAGATCATTGGGGCCATAGATCGAACGAAAGAGAGCTGGACAGTCCTTTACTCGTCTTCTGGGACTCAGCCGTACAAGAGCACACGTA
This sequence comes from Acidimicrobiales bacterium, assembly GCA_036378675.1. NCBI lineage: Bacteria > Bacillati > Actinomycetota > Acidimicrobiia > Acidimicrobiales > Acidimicrobiales bacterium. Next base: position 5,222 of record DASUWA010000023.1, on the reverse strand, counting down.
TACGAATGGCATGGTTTTGATATCGCTCCAACCTGGTCATGCAGATAACGACTCTCCTGCCGCGAGTAGAGGGCATCCCGGTGCAGCGGCTGTGAGGCGAACATTCTGCACCCCACCGCGCAGCGTCCGCTGTGCCGGGCCCGGCGAGCCGAGCGCCGACTCCGCGCTCATCGGGCGATGCTCGGACCTGGTCCAAGGGCGCTCGGGACGGAACGATCTGCACGCTCTGAGATAGACATGAACTCGTGCAGTTCGTGCTTGAGCCACCGAATGGTGTGTTGGACATACGGCTGGGCGTCACCCTGTCGGCGGTTGCCGAGGTCCTCTGGCGTTACGGGGACATCGAGGAGTTCCAGCGAACCCCGGAAGCCCCGCCCGGTTGGGTTGCCAGAGGTGATGGAGTCACAATCTTCGTGTATTCCGACTCCGCAGGTATGGCGGATGCGATCGAGTTCGCCCGTCCCACCGACCCCACAACGGACCAGGTGACATTTGGAGGGGTCAACCTGTTCGCTGAGCCTGCTGACACCGTGGTTGAACTCCTGACTCGAGCTGGGGTGCGCCTCCACGCCGAAGAGGGCGGGCGGGCATATACGGCACCGGACCTTCTCATTTCCTTCTGGCGTGATGGCGGCCCGGAGGGGCCAGATGGCCTGCCGGTCTACTGGGAGTCAGTCCTTGTGGCTCGGCCCGGCTACTACGACTGAGCGGCGCGGATCGCCGACTCGGTCGCGGGGCTTGACGCGTGAACGTAACCATTTGCGTGATCGTTATGAGCGGTCAGGTGCCACTCGAGATGGTTCGAGGCTGGGCCTTCGGTCGTACGTCGAAAGTGGTGTAGGTCCTCGGTGGAGCCTCGCCTTCCTCGACGGCATAGTCCCAAGCGTCATCCAGGTCCGGCTGGGAGGGGGATCTCGTGAGATACACGACGAGCCGATTCACTGGAACGTCTGGCTGAATCGTCGAGACCTCTAGCCCGAGCTGTTCGATTCGCTCCGTGAGGTCGTTCCGATCGGTCTTGAGCATCAATGACCGGGTAAGGCGGATGACCCAGGCCCGCATAGTCGCCTCTGACACTGTTGCAGACTCGACTCGGTACCTGGCCCCGGACGGGAGGGCGGCAATGAGTCGCCCCAGTTCCGTCGCTGACAGTGAGGGAAGGGCCATGATGACGTACTCCCCCCGCCGGCGCTGATCCTTCCACACGCCACCCAGAACCTCGCTTAGCGAGGCAGCTACCTCGGCGAAAGGTCCTTGCTCGTCCTGTTGGCGAGACCTTTCGTCCAGATCGGCCAACTCTTCTGGGTTCAGCGGAACTCCGTGACCGTTACTGATCTGATCGAAAGTGGCGGCGTAGTCCATCGCCTCATCGCTGTCGTCGAGACCGAAGGTCTGACGGAATCGACGGGCTGTTTCCCTCGAACTGGGCTGGACCACACGTCAATCCTGTCCGATCTCCGAGCCCGCCGCCGGAGCAAGGCGCTACATCACTCGCCGTCACTGACATGGCTGCGATCAACGCCCCGACCGATTACTTCCCCTTCAAACTCAGAAAGCGACTCAAGAATGAGCCGGTGTTCTGCTGGTTTGATGTCCACTCCCGGCTATCTACACCGCCTGATCGTCTGTAGTGGAACCCACCCCGTACAGGATCGCCCCAGCGAAGAGGAGATTTCCGATCCCGATGACGATCAGGGAGAGCCCAGCGAAGCTTGTCGCCTCGATGCTCGCCAGAGCAAAGTTCCCGACTCCCATCAGCACCTCCGCCGTGGCAACCAGTACGAGAGAAGATCGAAGGCCCTTGGATAAGGGTAGCGGTAGGTGCGTTGCGAGTAGCCAGACGGCCCCGCACAGGACGCCGTTTGCTACTGCGTCGGCGAACCCCTCGAAGTTGGGTCCGAAACCTCCGATACCGCCGTCGAGAAACGCGAAGAACAACAGCAGATAACCCAAGGCCACGACGCCATAGCTCCAAACGGCAAATCGACGGACGCGCTCCCGCCGCACACTCAACCCAGCGGGGTTGTCTACGCTCAAGGGTCCTCCTGCGGCGACGTTTCAAGCACGTGCGGTGCGGCAGAGTCTCCCACAGGCCGACGTCGGGATGAGCGACCGATTTCCTCATCTGCGTCCACGAGATAAGCACCGCTCACTTAGCTAGAAGCGAGCAGATCGACGGCTCGGGCGCTGCCGCTATGAGTTGCCCACGACGCCGAACGTCCGCGCATAACGTCCCGACCCCACCGGCCAGTGTTGCCGGGAGTCCGATCTCTTCACCAAGCAGGGCAAGCTGGCAGCGCAGCTCGTTAACTTCGTGACCCGCGCGACGTCCTGCCCAATTGCCTCGAGCCCAACCCGTAGCCGGCAAAGCCGGCGGAGGGGCGGGAGCCGACGCCCGAAGTGAACCGCCCTGGATCTGATGGAGGCTGGGTTTAGGCAACCTCGCCGGGGTTGGTGAGGTTGGTGTGACGGTACTGCTGCTCGTATTCGACGGGGGACATCTTGCCGATCGAGTGGTGGATACGGGTCGAGTTATACCAGTGGACCCAGCTGGCGGTCTCTCGTTCCAGTTCGGCCTGGCCGCTCCAGGAGCGGCGTCGGTCGTGTTCGACCAGCTCGGACTTGTAGAGCCCGATGGTGGATTCCATGAGCGCATTATCGAGCGCGTCGCCGACGGTGCCGATCGACCCGGCGATGCCGGCGTCGATGAGGGCCTCGGTGAAGGCCAGAGACGTGTATTGCGATCCCGCGTCGGAATGGAACACCAGTCCTGTCGAGGTGAAACGCACATCGGTCCGGCGTCGGGTGAACAGAGCCTGCTCCAAGGCGGCCATGACCAGCGGGGTGGTCTTGGACGTCGAGACTCTCCAGCCGAGGATCCTTCTGGAGTACACGTCGGTGACGAAGCTCACGTAGGCGAACCCGGCGAGGGTCCACACGTAGGTGAAGTCGGCCACCCACCACTGGTCGGGCCGGGTCGGGGTCGACCATGCCAGGTTGATCAGGTCGGGATGACGAGCCCCGGCGGGGTCGGAGCGGGTCGTCCAGGTGCGGTGTTTCCCCCGAATGTTGCCGCAGATCCCGACGATGGCCATCAGCCGGGCGACCTGGTCGCGTCCGACGTCATAGCCGGCGTTGCGCATCGCGGTCGCCAGTTTGTCGGCCCCATACAGGCTGCGGTTCGCCCGCCAGACGTCCAGCGCTGCGTTGGCCATATAGGCGTCTGCGAGATCGGCCTCGGTGACCGGGCAGGCCTTGCGGGCGTGATAGGTGCTCGGAGCGATCGGCACGTCGTGCTCGGAGAGCACCCGGCAGATCGGCTCGACTCCGAAGCGATCCCGAAACTTGTCGATGTAGGCGACAATCAGTGCAGTTTGCGGTCGAGCTCCGCCTGGGCGAAAAACGCTGACGCGGTCTTCAATATCTCGTTCGCCCGGCGCAGCTCGGCGTTCTCCCGCTCGAGCTGCTTGACCCGAGCCTCCGTCGCCGACGGCACTCCCGGACGCTCGCCGGCGTCGATCTCCTTACGCTCGATCCAGCCCCTCAACGTGTCCTGAGGGATGTCCAACAGCTCACCGACACGCCGGCGGGCCTGCAACAGCGACTCCTCCGGATAGTCGCGGCGTCGGTCCTCATACATCCGGACCGCCCGGTCACGGGTCTCCTGCTCGTACTTCCTGGCTGCGGGCATAGCTCAGTCTCCTTGTGAGAACAGAGCCTCCGGTGGACCCAGGGCGGTTCAGCCCAAACCCAGCTAATGGACGACCGCGCTGTTCCCAAGCCGAAGAAACCGGCCCGCCGAGCCAAGGTTCTCGGTGTCGGTGCCGACGGACGCAAGCAGTACACCGTCGACCCCGACGCCCGAGCCGGTCACCGATCAGCGACCAACAGCCGCTCCGCCGGACCCTACGTCGGATACGAACTCCACCTCGCCGTCCAAGCACGCGACGTCAAATGGACCAACTACATCGACAAGATCACCCTCTCCGGCGAGGTCCCCGGTGTCATCACCTGCTTCTCTCTCACACCCGCGGGCAGCCACCGCGGAAGGGCGATCGTCGACGACCTGGTTGCCGCCAAACGTGCAGGCGCTGCTCTCGACGACGTCGTATGGGACCCTGGCTACAGCCTCTGCACCCCAGGAACGACCCATCACAAGCTCGCACAGGCCGGCATCCACCAAACCTTCCAACCGGTAACCCATCAGCGCGGCACCCGCCCCTTCAGCGGCGACGCGCTGCTACTCGACGGCCAGCTCTATTCCAACCTGCTCCCAAACGAGCTGCGCGACCTGCCCATGCCACCACGCGGGGCAGGCGAAGAAATCAAACTCGCCCACGAGCAAGACTTCAACCGGCGAGCCCGATGGCGGATGGTCCGCCACGCCGGCCCCGACACCGACGGCGCAACCCGGTGGCGGTGTCCCTTCTGCGCCGGCCTCCTCCGAGCCCGACAGTTCCCAATCACCATGCGCAAGTCCAAGACCATCCCGCTCGTCCCGGTCGACCAAGGATGTAGCGCCTGCTGCGACGGGATCCTCACCGCCATGCCCGCAGACCTTCCCTGGTGGCAACGGATCCCCTTCGGCACAACCGCGTGGCGGCTCTCCATGGGACGACGCCAAGTCGTCGAATCGGTCAACGCCGCCCTCAAAGGAACCTTCGCGGACCTCGCCCGCGGGTTCATACGCGTTATGGGCCAAACCAAAATGACCGTCCTGTTCGGCTTCACCATCGCTGGGTTCAACCTCGACCGCATCCGCTCCTACCGCGCCAAGAGGCGAGCGGCCGAGCAAGCCAAACCCAAGCAGCCCAAACGCCGGCGAGGAACCTGGAAAGACGTGATCGACCCGACCACCGGCGAGATCATCGCCAGCGAAAGCCCACCCACCTGACCAACCGATCCCAAGGTCGAGACCGGCTGCCTTCGGCGGCCGGCTTCATCGCGTCCGGCGACGAGCCCTCACCAGTGGCAGACATGGATCGGGCGGACATCTCAAGCAACAAAAGGGCGTGAAGCGCGCTCTGCATTGAAAAACCCCGCCGGGCACATGTCCCGACGGGGTTTCGAGATGTCGGAACGCTCCCTAACGAGATCATCCCGTAGTGGCGGGGGCTGGATTTGAACCAGCGACCTTCGGGTTATGAGCCCGACGAGCTACCAGACTGCTCCACCCCGCGGCGGAACAGTCAATCTATCACTCCTCGAAAGTCAGGGGTCAG